>CAKUCJ010000108.1 GCA_934643435.1 uncultured Collinsella sp. | reverse complement strand
TTCGATCAGGTTGAGTTTGCCTACCCCAACGGCGGCGCCGCCGTCCACGACCTCAACCTGACCCTCTACCCCGGCGAGCTCGTGGGCATTGTCGGCCAAAATGGCGCCGGCAAGACCACGCTCACCAAGCTGCTCACAGGCCTGCTTAAGCCCGCCTCGGGCAGTGTGCGTGTCACGGGGCTGGACACCGCCGCGGTCCCCACGAGCCGCATCGCCCGCGAGGTCGCAACGCTCTTCCAAAACCCCGACCGCCAGATCTGCAAGGATACCGTGCTCGACGAGGTCGCTTTTGGCTTGGAGCTTGCCGGCATCGACCGAGCCGAGGCACTACGTCGCGCCCAGCTTGTCATCGATCGCTTTGGCCTGCCCGCCAACGAGGCGCCCTTCTCGCTTTCGCGCGGTCAACGCCAAATGGTGGCGCTCGCCTCCGTCGTGGTGGTCGAGCCCAAGATCGTGGTGCTCGACGAGCCCACGAGCGGCCTGGACTACCGCGAATGCATGACCGTGATGGAAACGGTGCGCACTATGGCCGAGCGCGGCTGCGCCGTCATCATGGTCTGCCACGACATGGAAGTCGTATCCGACTTTGCCGAGCGCATCGTGGTGATGGCCGACGGCCGCATCCTCGAGCGCGGCCGCACGCACGAGTTGTTCTCGAACATCGAACTCATGCAGCGTGCCTACGTCGAGCCGCCCCAAGTCATTGACCTCTCGCGCCGTTTGGCATCCTCCGTCTCGCCCGCTTTTGCGCAGGTGAGCGAGGTCACCGATATCGTTCGCATTACCAAGGAGATGGTCCGCCGTGGTTAACGTCATCGACTATATGCCGGGCGACACACTGCTGCATCGCCTGAACCCGGTCGTCAAACTGGGCCTTGCCGCTGCCATCATCATCGGCATCTTCTTGTCCGACACCTATGTTGCGCTGTTGGGCTTTTTGGCACTCACCCTTGCGCTGGGCGCCTACGCCGGCGTCGTCGATCGCCTGCTCTCGTTGCTCAAGCTGCTGGTTCCGCTCGCGCTTATCATGCTGATGCTGCAGCTGGCCTTTATGCGCGATGGCAACGTGGTATGGGGCTTCATCACCGACACGGGCCTCGTCACCGGATCAAAAGCCTGCCTGCGCCTGCTGGGCGTGGCGTTGCCGCTCATCCTGATGCTTATGGTGACCAAGCTCAACGACCTCGCCAATGCCTGCGTCGAGGTGCTGCACGTGCCCTATCGCTACGCCTTCACCTTTACCACGGCACTGCGCTTTGTACCGGTGTTTGGCCAAGAGATGAACGCCATCATGGAGGCGCAGACCGCGCGCGGCGTCGAGTACGACACCAAGAACCCCATCAAGAAGCTCAAGCTCATGCTGCCGCTGTGCGTGCCGCTGCTCATCTCGAGCGTGGGCAAGACCGATGCCACCGCGCTTGCCGCCGAACAGCGCGGCTTCTACCTGCGCACACGCGCCAGCTCGTATAAGCGCTACCCCATCAAGGGCCTGGACATCGCCGTACTCGCCATCAGCGTTGCCTTCATCGTCCTCGGCTTCCTGTTCTAGCTCATCGCCAGCACCAACAGCCTAACGCACAAGGCCCCGGCTCGCGCCAAACGAGCCGGGGCCTTTGCTGTTTTCCCAGATAAAGCCTACCAAAATAAACCTGCCCCTTTTTGATAGGTCGGGAGCTAGAGGCGGTAGGGGGCGCCGCTGCGAATGATTGATTCGCGTACCAGGACGTCCATGGCGTCGAGGGTGATCTCGGGCATCTCTCGGTACTTCTGCAGCACCGAAAGCTCCGTGCAAGCCAGGATGACGCGGTCGCACCCGCCGCGGGCAAACTCCCACATCACGCGGTCGAACTTATCCATATCGGGCTCCCGTCCGGCCTTCACGTCATCATAGATCAGCGACATCACATCGGCTTGGCGCTTCTCGCTGGGATAAACGGCCCCCACGCCAGCCGCCTCGCACTCGCGCCCGTAGACGCCCGCGCCCACGGTGCCATCGGTGCCCATGATGCCGATCTTTCGCACCGGCTCTGCCGGCATGCTCAAGTTGGGGTCGAACTCGCACTCCCCCATCACCGCACCAGCCAAGGCATAACGCACCGACTCACGCGGCATATGAATGATGGGGACCGAGGTAAACGACTGAATCTGATCGTAGAAGTAGTGCGACGTGTTGCAGGGGATCGCGATATGAGCGCAGCCCAGCGCTTCGAGCGCCTGAGCGCACTCCTTCATGGTCGCTAGCAGCTCGGCATGCTCACCGGTCTTGATGGCAAGCGTGCGGTCGGGCATGGTCGACTTGGAAAGCACCACCATATCGATATGCTCCTGATCGCAGGTAGCCGCCGTATGGCGCACAACCTGGTCGTAGTAATACGACGTGGCCTCGGCGCCCATGCCGCCGATAACTCCTAGCTTTTCCATCGCCGCCTCCTTGGTGACGCCCGCACAATTGCGCATATCATACCCGCGCCCGCCCGATATAGAACGGACGGGCGCGGCGCACATCTTATTTGTAATACGTCTTGAACAGCTTAAAGTGACGCAGCTTGGTGTGCCACATGCGCAGCCAGCGGTTAAAGACGAAGTCGCCCTTCATAAACGAGGGATCGGCAGCCTTGCCCTCCTTGACCAGGCGATGCGCCTTGGCGCGCAGGTCGGGGTCCTTAACGTACTTGTCGACCACGCCCATGGGAACGACCATCCACAGCGCCTCATCCTGCGCCGTCACAAACTCCGGCTCAAACGGGCGGTTGTATACATACTCGTCCACCACGTATTTGGCAACGTTAAAGCCGCTGTTCGTGACATAGTAGTTGCTGCGGCCCTGACGCGTATTGAAGTCGAAGAACTTAAACGAGCCGTCGCGCTCGTCGTACTTGACGTCAAAGTTAGAGAAGCCCGTAAACTTCAGATCCTCGAGCAGCTTACGCACGCCGCCCATGAGCTCGTCGTTGGGCTCGGTGATGATGCAGGCATGGTTGCCGACGCCGTGGGGCTGATGCTCCTCGAGTAGCACATGGCCCAGGCACATCATGCGCACCTTGCCGTTTCGGTCGGAATAGCTGGTGAGCACGCGCATGTACTCATCGTTGCCGGGCACGCGATCCTGCAGAATCAGGTCATCGGTGTAGCCACTCGCGTACACATCGTGAATGACCTGCTCGAGCTCCGCGCGATCGGCAATCTCGTAGGCCTTCTTCTGGCCCTCGAACTCGTGCTCCCACCACATGATGCCGTCGGACGGCTTCAGGATCATCGGGAAGGGGAAGTCGATCTGGTCGAGCACCTCGGCGGGCGCCTCGCCCTGAGCGTTGAGCATCGCCATGGTAAAGGTGAACGTATGCGGATAGGGCACGCCGTGCTTCTCGCACAGCTCGTAGAAGATTTCCTTCTTTTGGCACTGCTCGAGCATCTCGTAGGGCGCATAGGGCGCAATGATGTTCGAGGCAAGCTCGCCGGCGTCCTGAGCCTGCGCGGCAAGCGCTACATAGTTGTCGCCGCAGCCCATAAGGATAATCTTCTTATCGGGATTGGCCTGCGCGACACCGTTGACGGTCTTGATCATGACCGGCATGGTATCGATATCCACGTTAGGCGTGTAGTCGATGATCTGGCTGCGATACGCAGGGCCGGTCTGGTACTTGCCAAAGACGAGGCTCTTGACCTGATACTCCTCATAGAAGGCACGCGCCACCGAATAGGCGTTGATGTCGCCGCCGAGCAGCACGGGGATAAACTCACGCTCTGTAAACTGCAATGACATGGAATTCTTCCTATCTAGAACTGCCCACGCAACGGGCGGTCTTTATGCAACTCATCTATTCTAGCGTGCCAAGCCACCGCTCCCCAAAGCTCCACCGTATCTATGGCATGCGGTGCGTCAAACCCGATGAAAATACGACAATCACCGGTGTACGACATCAGGCAATGAACCTACCTTTGTTGTAGGATTCAACATGCTGCCAGCCCCGTCGAAAGGTGCACGCGTGCCCCAGGACCACCCGACCAACAACCCCGTCATTGGCGCCGCGAGGCGCGAGCTTTCCGAGCGCGCGAAGACGACCGCCCCTCTGCGCACCGCCGCCGATGCCTACGCCGGACCCGGCCGCATCGTCTCGATCAATACATCGGCGCACAAGGGCACGCGCAAGACGCCCGTCGCCGATGGGCACGATGCCGTCATCGAGCAGTTTGGACTCGCCTCCGATGCGCATGCCGGGCATTGGCACCGCCAGGTCTCTTTTTTGGCCGCAGAATCTATCCAGACGGCGCAGGCGCGCGGACTCGATGTGCACAAGGGCGATTTTGGAGAGAACTTCACCACCCAGGGAATCAACCTGCTCACACTCCCCCTGGGCACGCAGCTCAAGATCGGCAATGACGTCCTGATCGAGATCAGCCAGATCGGCAAGGTCTGCCACACTCGCTGCGCCATCTACTATCTCGCCGGCGACTGCATCTTTCCCCACGAGGGCATTTTCGGCGTGGTGTTACAAGGCGGAGTGGTCCATGTCGGAGACGACATCCAGACGGTCAAACTCGGTGACGGCACCTGCTCCTTTACTCCTACCGAGGCACTCAGAGAGGTTGAGCAGGCCCGCCGCAAGGGAACGATATAGCCGCAAAACCACACGTTAAGATGGCTTTAACCGTCAGATCGCCTCTCGAACAGGGTTCCGTAACGTTAAAGTTGAACTCTATGGTTTCTTAACAATTCACCATTCCCGCAGGTCAAAGCCAAAGCCTCAAGTTCAACTTGACCCTTTGGAACCTTTAAGGTTCAAGTTGAGGTCGAAAGCAGTAGTAGAATACGTTTCGAACCATAACCTACGATTGATTGCAGAGGGACTGGATGCAGCATTCGAACCATCGCACCGCAGCGCTCATCGCGTCGAAGCCGGCTCGTATCATCACGAGCGCCGCGCTCGCCGTTGCACTGACGGCCACGCCGATGCTCTCCCCCGTCGCGGCATATGCCGCCTCGCAGGCAACGCAGGATCAGCTTTCCGCCGCCCAACAGAAGATCGAAGCCGCCACGAGCGCCTACAACGACGCCCGCACCAAGCTCGATGACCTGCAGAAGCAGATCGACACCAACGAGGCAAGCATCGAGGAGATCGAAGCCGAGCTTCCCGATCAGCAGGCCAAGGCAAGCTCCGCCATGCGCGATCTGTATAAGTACCAGAAGGGAACCAATCCCTTCGTGAGCTTCCTGGTCAACGCGCAGAGCCTGGGCGAATTTATCACCACCTGCAAGTACACCAACCAGATCACGAGCTCGAGCGTCGACGAGATCGAAGAGCTCAACAAAATGCAAACCGAGCTCGAGCAGAACAAGACCGAGCTCGAGCAGGC
>CAKUCJ010000107.1 GCA_934643435.1 uncultured Collinsella sp. | reverse complement strand
CGTTCACCTTTTGCCGAAAGGATAGTTCCATGGAATACATGCAGGTCAACCGCGCCAACGGCCGCGCTGCCGACGAGCTTCGCCCTGTTAAGCTCACCCGCGGCGTCATGAAGCACGCCCACGGTTCGTGCCTGGCCGAGTTTGGCGACACGCGTGTGCTGTGCGCTGCCACCATCGAGGAGGGCGTGCCGGGCTGGCGCAAGGGCGCCAAGGCCGGTTGGGTGACTGCGGAGTATGCCATGCTGCCGGCGTCGACCGGCAAGCGCTGCAAGCGCGAGCATGCCAACCGTAAGGGCCGCTCCATGGAGATTGAGCGCTTGATTGGCCGCAGTCTGCGCACGGTCGTCAACATGAAGGCACTCGGTGAGTATACCGTCACTGTCGACTGCGACGTTATCCAGGCCGATGGTGGCACGCGTACGGCGAGCATCACCGGCGCCTGGGTGGCGCTGCACGATGCACTTGCCATGTGGGTCGAGGCCGGCAAGATCGATCGCATTCCGCTCACCGGTCAGGTCGCCGCTATTTCCATGGGCGTTGTCGACGGCAACACCCTGCTCGACCTGGATTATTCCGAGGACAGCCACGCCGAGGTCGACATGAACCTCGTCGCCACCGATACGGGCGAGATGATCGAGCTCCAGGGTACCGGCGAGCAGGCGCCCTTCGATCGCAAGCGCCTCAACGCGCTGCTCGACCTGGGCGACAAAGGCATCGCCGAGCTTATCGAGCTCCAGCGCCAAGCCCTCGCCTAACCTGCCAAAAAGGGACAGGTTTATTTTGGCAGGTTTTATCTGCGGAAATGCCGAACTGTAAGGTTTCTGCCGCCAAGGAGGGGAGAGGGCTCGTGGCCAATTCCCCTTGGGCGGCTTTGCTATAGAGACAAGGAGGCCAGCTATGGCACTTGAAAAGATTGACATCGACACGCTCGACCCCGCGGCCACCATCGTCGTGGCTACGGGCAACGCCCACAAGCTCACCGAGATCGAGGCCATTTTGGGCAAGGTCATGCCCGAGGTACGCTTTGTGGCGCTCGGCCAGCTGGGCGATTTTGAGGACCCCGAGGAAAACGGCACGACGTTTTTGGAGAACGCCATCATCAAGGCGCAGGCTGCCGTCGAGGAGACGGGCCTTATAGCCATCGCTGACGATTCGGGCCTGGTCGTCGACGCCCTGAACGGTGAACCTGGCGTGTATAGCGCGCGCTACGCGGGCGTCCACGGCGACGATGCCGCCAACAACGCCAAGCTGCTCGTGAACCTGGAGGGCGTGGCCGACGAGGACCGTACCGCACGCTTTATGAGCGTCGTTGCGCTCATCGACCAAGACGGTCTGGTTACCTATGGCGAAGGCGCCTGCGAGGGTGTTATCGCGCACGAGGGGCGCGGCGACCATGGTTTTGGCTACGACCCGCTGTTCCTGCCGGTTGATACGCCGGGTAAGACCATGGCCGAGCTGACGGCGGAGGAGAAGAACGCCATTAGCCACCGTTTCCACGCGCTCGAGCACCTGTCCGCCAAGCTGACGGGCGAGGAGTAAGCCGTGCGCGCGGTGGTGCAGCGCGTGCTCAGCGCCGGCGTGACGGTCGACGGCGAGTGCGTGGGCCGCATCGGGCGTGGCTATCTGGTGCTGCTGGGCGTGGGTCACGGCGACACGCGCGCCGAGGCCGATAAGCTGTGGGGTAAGCTCCGCGGCCTGCGCATCAACGAGGACGAGAACGGCAAGACCAATCTGGCGCTCGCCGATGTCGACGGTGAGGTACTCGTGGTGTCGCAGTTCACGCTGTTCGCCGACTGCCGCCATGGTCGACGCCCGTCGTTCACGGATGCCGGCGCGCCCGATGTCGCCAACGAGCTCTACGAGTACTTCCTGACGCTCGTGCGCGAGGACGTCGAGCATGTGGCGCACGGCATCTTCGGCGCCGACATGAAAGTCGACCTGGTCAACGACGGTCCGTTCACCATTGTCTTGGACACGGACAACCTGTAAGTAGTTAATTTGGGACGGAGCTTATTTAGCTACTTGCACAGAGCTGCAACAGGGTGCTATAGTATTAGAGTTTTGTCTATCTTAGGGGTATTATCCCCTTTTTGAATTGCACCTTCTGGAGGCCCTGTTCATGGAAGAGATGGAAGTCAATCACGTCGACGACATCCACGAGAAGCTGACCGATATGGTGGGCGATCGCGTCAAGGTGAAGGCCAACATGGGCCGCACCCGCGTCGTCGAGCGCATGGGCACCATCAAGAGCGTCCACCCCGCCGTCTTTATCGTCGAGGTTGACGAGCGCCGCGGCCGCAAGTCGCGTCAGTCCTACCAGTATATCGATGTCCTCACCGGCCAGGTCGAGCTGTTCGACCCCGAGAGCGGCGAGCACATCTTTACCCCGCTCGGCAATCAGCTCGAGGAGCACTAACGGTGACCGATTGGTCCCTGACCCTTTCCGCGCCGGCAAAGATTAACCTCTACCTGGGGGTTCATACCGAGCGTGACGACCGCGGCTACCACAAGGTCGATTCCCTAATGGCCGCCGTCGGTCTTGTCGATACCGTGACGGTCAGGCCTGCGCAGGCGCTGACCGTCCAGACGGTTCCGGCATCCGACTTTCCCATGCAAAAGAATACGGCGTATCGTGCGGCCGCTGCTATGGCCGAGCATTATGGCCGCGAAGCCAATATCTGCGTCACGATCGAGAAGAACATCCCGCTGTGCGCCGGACTGGGCGGTCCTTCGACGGACGCCGCCGCGGTCATTGTCGCTTTGGCGGAGCTCTGGCGCGTCGACCGCACCGATCCCGCGCTCGATGACATCGCCCGTAGCATCGGTGCCGATGTGCCGTTCTTTTTGCACGTGAGTCCCGCATTTTACGTGGGCGGGGGAGACGTTCTGGCAACCGAGTACCCCGCATTGCCTGCAACGCCTGTCGTGCTGGTTAAGCCGCGCGAGGCGAGCGTTTCGACAATTGAAGCCTATCGACGCTTTGACGAGACCCCAGTGCCCGCGGAGAAGCCCGGTGCGATCGCATCGGCGCTTCGCTCGGGAGACGCCGAGACGGCCTACTCGCTCGTCCACAACAACCTAGGCGTCATTTCTGCGCAGATGGAGCCGCAGATCCAAACGGTCCTCGACTGGCTGCGCGCGCAGGACGGTACCGTTGCCGTAGACGTGTGCGGATCGGGTGCCTGCTCGTTTGCCATTTGCGACGCCGCCGTCACGGCAGCAAATCTGGCGGCACTCGCTCAGCAAAACGGCTGGTGGTCCTGTGCAACCGAGCTCATTCCCAACACGGTTCGCATCGAAGTGCCAAAGAAGTAAAAATTTCTCTGGCACACGACGGAAATCTTTGTTACTATAGTCGAGCTAACGGGTTGTGGCTCAGTTTGGTAGAGCACTGCGTTCGGGACGCAGGGGTCGCTGGTTCAAATCCAGTCAACCCGACCAGAGCATGAGGAGGGACCGCTTCTTGCGGTCCCTTTTTTTAACTATTGTTGTGATACCGCGATACCCGCGGTATACTCATTCGAGCTTGTCTCGCTGTATTGTGGAGGTCTACATGTTTGGACTGAGGGCTCCTGAGCTCATCATTATTCTCGTCGTTGTCCTGATTATCTTCGGGCCCAAGAATCTGCCGAAGCTCGGTAAGTCTCTCGGCTCTACCGTCAAGAATATCCGCGAGGGTATGGAGGGCGACGATAAGGCCGAGGCCAAGCAGGCCGAGGACGTTGTGGTCGAGGAGTCCGAGGAGGACAAGGAGATTGCAGAGCTCGAGGCCAAGCTCGCTGCTGCCAAGAAGAAGAAGGCAGAGGACAGCGACGCGGACGCAGAGTAGTCCCATCCCTTTGGGGTGAGCACCTGACCGGCTTGCCCGCAGGCTAGCCGGTCTTTTTCGTTTTGTTGACAGTTGATTGTTTGATCAGAGTTGGGGAGATATCCGTATGGACGCAAGCCAGATCGTACTGACCGCTGAGGGCCGCCAGAAGCTCGTCGAGGAGCTCGCTTGGCGTGAGGGCGATTACGCCAAGGAGATCGTCGAGGACATCAAGGAAGCCCGTGCGTTCGGCGACCTTTCGGAGAACTCCGAGTACGATGCCGCTAAGGACAAGCAGGCCCAGAACGCCGCTCGTATTGCCGAGATCCAGGCCATCCTCGCCAACGCTCAGATCGCTGCCAGCACGGGCGACCTGACCGTCTCCATTGGCTCGACCGTCACCCTGGTCGACCCCAACGGTGAGCTCATGGACGTCACGCTCGTCGGTACCACCGAGACCAACTCGCTCGAGCACAAGATCTCCAACGAGTCTCCGGTCGGTCACGCCATCATCGGTCACGGCGAGGGCGATTCCGTCGAGGTCGTTACGCCTTCCGGCAAGACCCGCATCTACACCATCGCCAAGATCGCACGCTAGACCACGGTCCCGCGTAAAGGTATGTTTTCGCTCCCTGGGACCGAATCCTGGGGAGCGTTTTAGTTTGAGGAGCTAACTTATGGCAGAGAACCAGAACGCCGCCGATCAGGCATCGACGCTCAACGACGAGCGTGCCACCCGTCTGGCCAAGCGTGCCTCCCTGTTCGAGGCAGGCCAGAACCCGTATCCCGAGCACTCTGAGCTCGAGGACTACGTTGCCGACATCGAGGCTAAGTATGCCGAGCTTGCCGATGGCGAGGACACCGAGGACGTCGTGAAGATCGGCGGTCGTGTGGTTGCCAAGCGCGGTCAGGGCAAGATCATGTTCATCGTCGTGCGCGATGCGACCGGTGAGATTCAGCTGTTCTGCCGCATCAACGACATGGACGAGGCTGCCTGGAATACGCTCAAGGCCCTCGACCTGGGCGACATCCTGGGCGTGACCGGCGTGGTCGTGCGTACCAAGCGCGGCCAGCTCTCCGTAGCCCCCAAGAGCGCGACCCTGCTGTCGAAGGCTGTTCGTCCGCTGCCCGAGAAGTTCCACGGCCTTTCCGACAAGGAGACCCGTTATCGTCAGCGCTATGTCGACCTGATCGCCAACGACGACGTCCGCGAGACCTTCCGTAAGCGTTCGCAGATTCTCTCCACCTTCCGTCGCTTTATGGAGTCCGACGGCTACATGGAGGTCGAGACCCCCATCCTGCAGACCATCCAGGGCGGAGCTACTGCCAAGCCGTTCATCACGCACTTCAATGCGCTCGATCAGGAGTGCTACCTGCGCATCGCTACCGAGCTGCACCTCAAGCGCTGCATCGTCGGCGGCTTTGAACGCGTGTTCGAGATCGGCCGCATCTTCCGTAACGAGGGCATGGACCTTACGCACAACCCCGAGTTCACCACGATGGAGGCCTACCGTGCCTTCTCCGACCTCGAGGGCATGAAGGCGCTCGCCCAGGGCGTTATCAAGGC
>CAKUCJ010000106.1 GCA_934643435.1 uncultured Collinsella sp. | reverse complement strand
TCACGAGCGATTCCTCGTGAGAGGCCACAGGGGCGGCTGTCTCTTCGCTTTTGGCCTTGGTGGATTCGGAGCGTGCGATCTCCTCGTCGAGGGCATCGATATCGGCGTCCTCGACCACGGCGTTGAGTGACTCAAATACGCGGTTCTTGAGCAATGCGGTGTGTACACCCTCGGTGAGATCGTGCAGCTTTTTAAATGCGCGCTCGAGCTTGGCGTCGCGCTCGTCGTCGGAGGTATCCATGCCGAGCATGCTCACGAGCACCTGCTCAAACATCGAGGACTCGCGGTTTGCCGACGATACGTACTGGCGCAGGTTGCGCGGCTCGATATGGAAGCGCGACAGCTCGGAGCAGTAACGGATGATCGGGAAATCGCGGCCATCGACGAGCTCGCGGTTCTGCGGGCTCTTGATGATGCGGATGAGGTCGTTCTCTGCCAGGGAGCGGATAAACGAGATCTCGACACCGAGCATATCGGGAATGGTCTCGATGGGATGCAGCTTTTGCTTGGTCTCCTTGGGCTCCGTCTTGAGCGGAACATCGGACAGCAGGCCCACCTCGTAGGCGAGCGTGGACAGGTCCGTGGCGTTTTCCAGGCGCTGCTTGATCACGTTGAGCGGCATGTAGCGGGTCTTCTGCAAGTGCAGGATGACCTCGAGGCGGTCAACGTCTTCCTTGGAGTACTGGCGATACCCCTTAGGCGTACGATGAGGGGTGATGAGCCCCTCATCTTCTAGAAATCTAATTTTGGAGTTCGAAAGATCGGGGTATGCGCCTCGAAGCAAATTGACGACCTGGCCGATACTCAGATAGTTGCGTTCGGCCATGCCCTACTCACCGGTTTCGATGCGCTCCGGCGTGCTCTCGTGATAGATGAGCGTGAACGTACCGATCTGGACAGAAGAGCCGTCGTGCAGCGGGGCACCGTTGACGATGGCGCCGTCGACCCACGTGCCGTTGAGCGAGCCCAGGTCCTCGATACGGGCGCCCAGACCCTCGCGAATAATGCGCGCGTGGCTGCGCGACACGGTCATGTCGTTGAGGAAGATGCCGTTCGCCGGATCGCGGCCGATCGTGGTCACGTCATCCTCGAGCTCAAAGGCAGCGCCGGTCTGCGGACCCTTGA
This sequence comes from uncultured Collinsella sp., assembly GCA_934643435.1. GTDB lineage: Bacteria > Actinomycetota > Coriobacteriia > Coriobacteriales > Coriobacteriaceae > Collinsella. The sequence continues at coordinate 4,258 of CAKUCJ010000106.1, read as the reverse complement.
CGATGGACAGAACGGGTGCGGTGATGTGCACGTTGGCCATAAGGTCGGGAACGGTGACATCGCTCGAAGGGACGCGGAATACGCAGGTGGCGTCGGCGGCCTTATCGTTCTGAGGCATGTTATTAACCATGTTGTCCATGACAACCCCTAACTATCGCGGCTGGACCGCAAAGAATGAACTGAACGTAATCATACCCCAATGACTTAGTCTTCGATTTCGGGGTTAAGAAAGTCGATATCCTCGTCCTCCGGATGCGCGAGGGCATGTTTAATTGCTACCCCGCCCTTAATGGAATAGATGACAGCGGTGAGCATGGAGAAGATGACGCCGCCGTACACAAAGAAGATGCCGAGCGGAACGGAGCTGCCGTTAAGGCCCGGGAAGGACGTGAGCGTGGCGGGCAGCAGGTGCAAGCCGTCCACGATGGGAAAGCCCAGCAGCATGAGCGAGAAGCCGGTCATGAGCAGTGCCGTGGCAATCTTGCCGGGAAAGACTACATCTATGGGGCGACGGTGGTAATGACGCACGATGAGTGTGCCAATGCCCAAGTACACGTCGCGGCCGATAATGAGCACGCAAACCCAGATGGGAAGCTCGCCGCGGACCACCAGACCCAGAACGCCGGTAAACAGCAGCGCGCGGTCGCAGATGGGGTCCATCATCTTGCCGAGCCACGAGACCGTCTTGGTCATGCGGGCAATTTGGCCGTCCATCCAGTCGGTGGAGGCGGCGATGGCGTAGATGACGATGGCGACGAGGCGGTTGTTGTCCGTCACAAACAGGTACAGAAACACCAGGGTGAGGATCAGGCGCGTAAAGGTAATGAAATTGGAGATCGTGAAGATCTTATTCGACGGGTAATCGGAAGTGCCGATAAGCTCCTTTTTGATCTTCTTCTTGATGCCCACAGGACTCCCCCGCTGGTAAACGACAAAACTTTCGATACTATACCCGTTCTGGCGATGTCTATCCAGCGTGAGCATAGAGTGTCCAGACATGTGGAGGATGCTACTGGGTTGTGCGGGATTCTGCATTTGTGTACATCAGCCTCCAAATATGACATTTTTCGGCATCTTTGATGGCTGATGTACACGTTTTGATTCGGTGATTACATCGATCGGGAAAGTTGTTGCCTTAAGCAAATTAATCATGATGTGCGGGTCGAGAAGGGCTGGCGCCAAAAGAGCCCAACGGCCGTTACGGCTTCGTTAGAAACGCGCCCCACCATGGATGGTGAACCCGAAAGGTAAGGCGCGCGGGCACGGTGGGTCGGCCCGCGCGCCCGGAAGAGAAAGGATAAACCCATGGGTTATATGCTCGAGACACGCGGGCTCACCAAGCGCTTCGGCCGCGGCGACCAGGCGCAGGACGCCGTGGCCGATGTGAGCCTTCATATCCGCGAGGGCGAGGTGTACGGGCTGCTCGGTCCCAACGGCGCCGGCAAGTCGACAACGCTTAAGATGATCTGCGGGATGCTGCGGCCGACGGCCGGGGAGATTCTCTTTGCCGGGCACGCCTGGCGCCGCGAGGACCTCTACGCAATCGGCAGCCTCATCGAGGAGGCGCCGCTCTACCCCAACCTCACCGCGCGCGAGAACCTGCGCGTGCGCACCACGCTGCTGGGCCTTCCCGAGAGCCGCATAGATGAGGTGCTCGCCGCCGTGGACCTCGCGGACACCGGGAAGAAGCGTGCCGGGCGTTTCTCGATGGGCATGCGGCAGCGCCTGGGGCTCGCGCTGGCGCTGATCGCCCGGCCACGCCTGCTCGTGCTCGACGAGCCCACCAACGGCCTCGACCCCATCGGCATCGAGGAGCTGCGCGACCAGATCCGCGGCTTCGCGGCGGCGGGTACGACGGTGATCGTCTCGAGCCACATCCTCTCCGAGGTGCAGCAGATGGCGGACACCATCGGCATCATCTACGGGGGGCGCCTCGCCTACGAGGATGCGCTGCGGCCCGGGCAGGACCTCGAGGAACTCTTCATGAGCGTCTGCCGGGAGGGGCGACGAGCGCGCGGGGAGGTGGCGGCATGACGGGCGAGAAAGGCGGCCTGCTCGCGGGCCTGCGCGCCGAGGCCCTGAAGTCGCGCCACGCGGCACCGGTTCGCCTGGCCGTGCTCATGGCGCTGCCGATGCCGCTGCTCGGCGCGATGCCCTACCGGGGCGTGCAGATCTTCAGCGCGTGGAACTACTGGTACGCGCTCTTCCTGCCCGTGTGTCTCTCGCTCGTGGTGGCGTGCGTCGCGCGGGCGGACGCTCGCACGCGGATGCGGGGGCTTCTGGGCCTGGGCTTCCCGCTCGGGCGCGCCTGGTGGGCCAAGGCGCTCTGGTGCCTCGCGCTCTGCACGCTTTCGAACCTCGTGGTCTTCGGCATCTACCTCGCGGGATCGGCGTTCTCCTCGCAGGGCCTCACGGCCGCGGGCACGCTCACGATGCTCCTCTGCGCGCTCGCCAACACGGTGACCGCGGCGTGGATGATCCCCGCAGGGCTCTTCCTCACGGCGCGGCTCGGCATGCTCGCGGGCATCTTCTGCCCGCTCGCCGCGCAGCTCATGGGTGGTTTCGCCTGGTCGCTGATGCCGCTGCCGCAGCTCTTTCCGCCGTCGGCGAGCATGGTCATCCCCACGAGCTTCATCCCCGTGCTGCCGAGCGGCGAGCCACTCGCGGCGGACATGGCGCTCGGCGGGGCGCTCACGGCGGACGGAATGCTCACGCTGGCGGGCCTTGCGGTCTGCGCGCTCGCGTTCGCCGCGCTCACGGCGGCGGGCGCGGCCTGGTTCGCGCGCTCCGAGGAGAGGTGATGGCCATGACACGACTCTCCGACCCGACGCCGCGCATGACTCTCTCGCGGGCCCTGCTCTCCGAGGCCCTGCGCCTGGCGCGCTCCCCGCTCACGGCGGTGCACCTCGTCTGCGGCCTGGCAGCTGGTATTGCCTGCGGCGAGTACTTCTCCGTAGCCCGATGGGACCCGGCGCTGGGCGCGGACGCCTACGTCCAGTTTCTCGGCGCCCTCATGCCGCTCATGTCCGCCATCGTCTGCGGGCTCGCCGTGGACGACGAGCGCGCTGCCGGGCGCCTCGCCAACCTCACGGCGGTCCCCTCGCGCGGGCGCGCCGTCGCGGCGAAGCTGCTCGCCCTTGCGGCGCTCGGTGCCGCCGCGCAGGCCGTGGCGCTCGGCGTGTTCGGGGCCGTGCTCGCCGTCGCTGGGCGCCTGCCGCTCGGGCCCGCTCCGTTTGCGGCCGCCTGGGCGGGCATCGTGCTGGGCAGCCTGCCCCTCTACGCGCTGTGGCTCGGCGTGGCCCTGCGCCTCGGCCGCAACGCCGCCATTGGCGCCGGCGCGGCGGGTATGCTCCTCGCGTTCTTCTCGGTGGGCGGACTTGCGCACGGCCTCATGACCGGCGAGCTCACCGGTGCCCTGGCGACGCCCCTGAGCTGGGTGCCGCTCGCCTGGCCCGCGCGCCTGGGGTCGCTCGGGGTGGAGGCCTTCATCGACGCCGCACGCGCGGCGGGCCCTCTCCTCACGACTGCGCTCGCTAGCCTCGTGCTCACCCTGGCAGCCGACGCCGTCCTTCTCGCCTGGTTCTGCCACTTCGAGGACGGGAGGGTAGATGCGTAGGAGGCCGCTCGCCTCCATGCTCGTCCTCCTCTCCGCAGCGCTCGTCCTGGGCGGGAATGCCCTGCTCGACGCCGGCTGGGGGTCGGCGCTGCGCTCGGTCGCCGACCGCGTGCTGCCCAACCCTGAGATCGCCATGTGGGCGCCCGCGCCCGAGCCCGGCAGCCACGCGAGCTCCTACGCCGACGCCACCGGGGCGGGGGCAAACTACGTCTACCTGGTGGACGCGGCAGACGACAGAGGCAATGTCCGAGAGCTCCAGCTCATCTTCTTCGGGCGGGAGTCGGACGGCGAGGGCTGGCTTGAGATCGAGGCGCGCGGCGGCTCGGGCGTGCGCTACCGCGTGTGCGACGCGGCCGAGGCACCCGCGGCTGCGCGCAGGGCTCTGGACCGCTGAGCGCGGCGCTAGTACAATTCCGACGGAAGTTTCAGGAGGTCGAACATGGCGAGGATACTGGCAGTGGATGATGAACGGGCGATCCTCGACGCGCTCGCGCGCGTCCTCGGCCGCGACGGCCATGAGGTCGTCAGGGCGGCGGACCCGACGGCGGTCCCGGGGATGGACCTCTCGCGCTTCGACCTCGTGCTCTGCGACGTCATGATGCCGGGGCTCGACGGCTTCGAGCTCGTGCGGCAGATCCGCCC
>CAKUCJ010000105.1 GCA_934643435.1 uncultured Collinsella sp. | reverse complement strand
GCGGGGATAGCCTGAGCGGCAGCATCCTGAGCCTGGACGAGCTGGGCCTGCGTGTCGGCAAGCTGCTGTTCGGTGGCAGTCAGACGGCCCTTAAGATCGACGATCTTGGCGAGCATGGCGTCGACCTCGGAGGACAGGGTCTCCAGGAAGACGTCGACCTCGGCGGGATCGTAGCCGCGCTTGGCCTCAGAGAAGGTCTGAGCCTGAATGTCAGCAGGGGTAATAGCCATAACAAGTTCTCCTTTATCTTCGCCTTGGCGCCGTGCGCCCGACGTGAGTTACTAAGCCAGTTTTATATGAGTATACCTATAAGAAGTTGCAGAACCAGCTTCTGTACCAACTGCAACGCAATAATCGCAACGACCGGTGAAAAATCGACGCCGCCCATGGGCGGGATAAACCGGCGGAACAAATTGAGCCACGGGCCGCACACGCTATCGAGAACAGCGGCGATATCCTGCAGCAATCCGCCCTGCTTCATAGGAATCCACGTCATAAGGCAGTAGACCACGATGAGCGTGGAGTAAAAGTTGAACAGCGTATTGACCAGCTGGACGATGGTGTAGATGTTGATGAGAATCTCCTCGTCTTGTCTTTACTTAAGGTAGCCGTCGGCACGGAGCTTCTTGAGGTCCGAATCCTTGACCTCGCAACCAGCGGGCAGCACCATAAACACGCGGTCGCCCACCTCTTTGACCGTGGCGCCCAGGCCACAGGCAAAGCCGTACGAGAAGTCCAGGACGCGCTTGGCGACCTCGGTACGAACGCCCACAAAGATCAGCGCGACAGGCTGCTTGGTGCGCACGCGGCGCACAACGGTCTCCACGTCGTCATAGCTCTCGGGGCGCAAGACATACGCCGGCAGCTGCGGCGTAGAGTTGATAATGTTGCTCGCATAGGCCGAGGCATCGCTCGGCGCGGGGGCAGGTGCGGGAGCGGCAGCGCGGGCACGCGTGCTCTCGGCGTAGCTCGACGGCGTGTCGTAGGCACCGGGACGATAACCGCCCGCAACCGACTCCTGCGAGCGCGACGGCGGGTTGTAGGTCGTAGCGTGGCGAGAATCGTCGCCGACCAGCTGACCGGAACGCGTGTACACGGCTACCGACTCGGCCTCGCCGCGGCGCGTCTGACCCAGCAGGCCGTTGCTCGGCTCGTCCTGGGTGTAGAAGCCCTCGCCCGAGGCGCCGCTGTAGCCATTGTTCTGGTAGCCATCGTCATAGCCGTCGTCGTAGCCGTAGTCGTCATCCTGGCCATAACCCTGGTCGTAACCCTGCTGGCCGCCCAGGTGCATTTTATTTTTAATCTCGTCAAGGAAGCCCATGGTTGTGTCCTCTCGCGGTTTAGTGCAGGCGCTCCGATAATCAGCGCGCACTTCAGAGCCTTATTTTACTGCAAACTCCGGACTAAATACTACCCTGCCCAGGCGAACGAGCGTAGAGCCCTCCTCAAGGGCGGGCTCAAAGTCCTCGCTCATGCCGCAGGAAAGCTCGGGCAGGCTCAGGTCGGAGTGCGCCGCCTCAAGCTCATCCCTCAACTCGCGAAGTCCGGCAAAGGTGCGACGCGCCACATCTTTATTCCCCCGGGGGGCCATGGTCATAAGGCCCTGCACACAAATTCCCTCAAGCTCCGCAAGCTCACCTGCGGCGGCGCGAACCTCGTCGGGCGAAAAGCCGCCCTTGGACTCCTCGCCGCTCACATTGACCTCAATCAGTACACGTTGGGGTCCGGTGAGCTCGCCCGCCTCAATCTTGCGGACTGCACGGCTCGAAATGGCCTGCGCCAAGCGCAGCGAGCTTACTGAGTGAATCAGCTCCGCCGAACCTAGAACCGCATTGATTTTATTGGTCTGCAGGTTACCGATCATATCGAAGCGTACCTCGGGCAACTCCGGATGCTCCGCCAGACCCGTGAGCTTGCGGACGAGCTCCTGCGGACGGTTCTCGGCAAAATGGCGATACCCCGCCTGAATAGCGGCAACGGTCTCATCGACGCCAACGGTCTTGGACACGGCAATTAGGTGCGCGGCGTCGTGGGGACGGCCCGCGCGATCAAGCGCCGCATAAAACCGCTCCAGAATCTGCTCGCGGCGAGCGCGCATCAAGTCCAAATAATTATCCATTGCCAATCGCCTCCGCAGACAGCCAAACAAGTAGTCTCATGCTAGCGCAAGAGCGCGACCCTGCATTCGCAAGGTCGCGCTCACTTAGGTATTTACAATCTTTCGACGAACGAGACTACCCTACTCCTCGTCGTCCTCGGCGTCGTCCTCGTCCTCAAGATGATCCAGCAGGTAGCGGAGACCCTCGCTGACCTCGTTAGCAGGCACCTTGGCAACATAGCGCGCGTCGACGGCGGGCCTCATGATAACGCCCTCGCCCGAAGGCACGCGCATGCTCTCGAGCTCATCCTCGTCCGCACGGGCGATATCGCCGGCATTCATGCGCTGACCGGTCAAAAGGAACGTCAGGCGGCAGGCGGCATCGATGGAAATCGAAGCGATACGATCGAGGTAGCGCGAAACCATGATGGCGCGGCGCAGGTCGTCGTAGTTGCTGTCATCGTCCATAAACTCGCCGGCATCCATACGGTTGAAGGTGCGGAAGAACTTCTCGTAGGCCGCATGCACCGGCTCGTCCTCGACGGCCAGGTTGCAGATGATGGACATGTCATTGGTGACGAGCGCAGAGAGCGATGAGCCCAGCACCTGATAGACAGCCTCGGCCTCGGCCTCGACCGTGCCGACCAGCTCCTGGGGCAGCGAAATGTCGGCCTTGATCATGTGGCGCGTAGCGCGGCAGATCTGGCGGACCTTGTCGGTCATGCGCTGCAGGTTAAAGTCGACATAGATGATCGTCTGGAGCAGGCGGAAGTCAGAGGCGACCGGCGACTGCGTGGCGATCAGGTTGTAGCACACGGCCTCCAGGTTGGCGCAGCGAGCGTCAATCGAAAGCGTGCGCTTCTTGGTCTTGGTGGCGAGCTTGCGGTCATCGGTTACATAGGCCTTCACGGCGTCGTGAAGGGCCAGATCGATGGCCTCGTAGATGCTCAGCATCTCGTGACGGGCCTCGACGAGCTGACGGGAAAATAGTTTGCGCATGGTTCACTCCAATCAGTTGGGTGCGGTCATGCCGCCCGCACAGTGAATACGCACCGGACTAGGTCCGATCGGCTTGGGACTAGTCGCACCGATCAGCCAAAGCGGCCGGTGATATAGTCTTCCGTCCGCGAATCCACCGGGCTGGTGAAGATCGCGTCGGTTTGACCATACTCGATGAGCGTGGCGGGCTCGCCGGCAACTTCCTGCAAGAAGAATGCGGTGTAGTCGCTAATACGAGCCGCCTGCTGCATTGAATGCGTGACGATGATGATCGTCATTTCGGGCGCCAGCTCGGCCATCAGATCCTCGACCTTAGAGACGGACGTGGGGTCGATGGCGGAGCAGGGCTCGTCCATCAGAAGGACATCGGGCTGCACCGCAAGCACGCGCGCGATGCACAGACGCTGCTGCTGACCACCCGAGAGCGCCAAACCATCCTTGTTGAGCTGATTGGATACCTCTTTCCAGAGGTTGGCGCGCTTGAGCGATTCTTCCACGATGTCGTCGAGGTCGCTTTTGCTAGTCACGCCCTGCAGACGAGGGCCAAAGGCGACATTCTCGTAGATGGATTTAGGAAACGGGTTGGGCTGCTGAAAGATCATGCCCACGCGGCGGCGAAGATCGACCGGGTCGACGCCCTCGGCATAGATATCGTTGCCGTCGAGCGTCATGGTGCCCTCGACGCGCGTGCCCTCGATCAGGTCATTCATGCGGTTGATGCAGCGCAAAAACGTCGACTTGCCGCAGCCCGAAGGGCCAATGAAGGCGGTGATGGCGTTTTTTGCGATGTTGAGGTCGAGCCCCGTCAACGCATGAAAGCCACCGTACCAAAAGTTGAAATCCTTGGCCGTGATGGCCGCTTGCTCCAGCGTGGGAGCGGACTGATAAACGGACATGGGACTCCTTAACTAGCGGCGCTTGCGCGACAGGAAGCGCGCAAACAGGTTGAAGGCCAAGATAATCACCATCAGCAAGAGCGCGGTGCCGTAGGCTGCGTTCATATTGATGCCGTCGTTGGCAAGCAGGTACAGATGAACCGTCATGGGACGGCCGGAATCGAGCGGCGAGATCGGCAGATTGATGGCCTGGCCCATGGTGTAGAGCACCACCGCAGTCTCGCCGATGGCGCGGCCGATGGCAAGTACGATGCCGGTGGCGATACGGCCGAAGGCAGAAGGAAGCACGATCTTGGAGACGACCTGCCACTTGGTGGCACCCAGGCCGTACGCGCCCCAACGGATATAGCGCGGCACGGCGCGAATGGCCTCCTCGGTGGTACGCATGACGATGGGGAGCATCAAAAGCGCAAGCGCCAGAGCAGCCGAGACCATCGAAAGGCCCAAGCCCATGGCCTCGACAAACAGAGCGTAGCCAAACAGGCCCATGACGATGGAGGGCACCGAGGCCAAAGCGTCGGCAGCATAGCGAATGAGCTCGACGACCTTGCCCTGCTTGGCGTACTCGGCCAGGTAGACCGCCGCTAGCAAGGCGATCGGCGTGCAGATGAGCATAGCGAGCGCCGTCACGTAGACGGTCGAGACGATCGTCGGCCAAATGCCGCCCTCGGCGTTTACGCCCTGAGGCCAACCAAAGATAAAGTCGAGCGAGATATGCGGCAGGCCGTTAATGACCACGTAGGCGATGATAGCGACCAGCACCAGCGTGGTGATGTAGGCCGCGGCGCGAAACACGCCGAGCATGATCTTGTTGGACAGGTCCTTGTCGATGCGGCCTTTCTTGCCGTGGGAAAGGGCACGCTTGATGCGCTCGCGCGACGAGGTCGTATCGACCGTCGTGTCAACGGAATCGGACATAGCCTACCCCCTCTTCTTGGAAATCAGGCGGACGATACCCACCAGTGCAGCGGAGATGATAAACAGGACAACGCCCATGCCAAACAGAGCCGAGCGGTGCAAGCCCGAGGAATAACTCATGTCGAGCGCGATTTGGCTCGTGAGCGTCGAGATGGGGCTCGAGATGCTGTCCGGGATGACCGGGGCGTTACCCACGACCATAAGCACGGCCATGGTCTCGCCGATAGCGCGACCCATGCCCAAAACGATGGCGTCCACGATACCCAGCTTGGCTGCCGGCAGCACGACCTTGTAGATGGTCTGCCACTTGGTGGCGCCCATGGCATAGGACGCCTCGCGAATGCCCATGGGAATGGAGTTAAGGGCATCGATGGTAAGCGTGGTGATGGTGGGGACAATCATGATAGCGAGCACGAACCACGCCGTCAGCGCACCAAAGCCAAGGCCACCGGTCAGCTGCGCGATAAACGGG
>CAKUCJ010000104.1 GCA_934643435.1 uncultured Collinsella sp. | reverse complement strand
TTCAGACAGAGTATACGGCACGCGGGAACACCCCCTTGCACCAAAAAGGGCCCCGAGCGTAGTTGCTCGGGGCCCTGCTCGCCTTGCGTTGGCGTGCGATGCGTGTGTTACTTGCGCTTGCCGCCGCCGTCGCCGGGACGACGGGAGCTGCCGCCGCGCTTGCCGCCACGGCTGTTGCCATAGCTGCCACGATTATCGCGTCCGCCGGAACGGCCACCACGCGAGCCGGCCTGGTTGCCGCCACGCCCGCCGCGATAGCCGCCGCGACGCTCCTCGCGAGTGTCATCGTAGTTGCGCCAGTCATCGCGACGGTCGCGGCCGGCACGCGGGTCACGACGATCGCGCGACTCATTAGAACGACCGGCACCGCCGCGGTTGCCGTTGCCACGTGCGCCCTCGCGACGCTCTCCGCCGCGGTTGCCCTCGCGGCCGCCACGCTCGTCAAAGCGCTTACCGCCGCGGGACTCGCCGCCGCGGGTGCTACGCCCGCCGCGCTCGTCATCGCGACCGGAGCGACGACGATCGCCCGAGCCGCGCTTGCCGCCGCGCGAACCGCGGCCCTCGTCCTCGCGCTCAACGTGACGGCGGCCGCCACGGTCCTCGTCCTCGCGACGACGGCGATGAGCCTCGCCCTGGAACTGCTTGGCACGACGCTCGGCGCGGTTGCCGCGCGGGCCCTGCTCAACAGCACCGGCACGCTCCTCGGCAGCCACCTCGCGGGCCACGCTCTCAACGGCCTCGTCCACGCGGGCCTGAACGCCCTCGCGCACGCGGGTCTTGCCGCCGCGCTTGGGACGGCTCGGACGCTCGCCGTCGCCACGGCGCTCGTCGCGACCGCGGTTGGAACGACCGGCTACATCGCCGTAATCGTCGCCGTTGCGCTTGCCATCGCGGCGCGCCTGCTCAAGCTTCTTCTTGCTCTTGGACTTGCCGCGCTTGGTCTTCTTCTTCACCTTAAAGGCCGCAGGATCGCGCTCGGGATCGACGGCGGGCGGGTTGGGGCCCACGTGCAGATCGCCGGCCTCGTAGATGTCGGCCGTCTTGTCCATGAGCTTCTCGATCTCGTAGAACTCATCGACATCCTGCTCGGTCACAAACGTGATAGCCCAGCCCAGCTCGCCGGCGCGGCCCGTACGGCCAATACGGTGGATGTAGTCGGTCGGCTCGGCCGGCACGTCAAAATTCACGACGTAGCGCACATCGCTAATGTCGATGCCGCGAGCGAGCACGTCGGTTGCCACCAGCACGTCGACGGTGCCGTCGCGGAAGGCCGAAAGCGCGCGCTCGCGCTGGGCCTGGCTGCGGTTGCCGTGGATCGCGGCGGCCTTGATGCCCTTGCGCTCCAGACGACGGCAGCAGCTGTCGGCGCGATGCTTGGTGCGCATAAAGACGATAGTGCGCTCCGGGCCCTCCTTTTTGAGGAACTCGGGCAGCAGGTTGTTCTTGGCCTCGATGGACACCGGGAACACAAACTGGTCGACGGTGTCGGCGGTCGACGTGGCAGGCGCGATCTCCACGCGGGCCGGGTCGCTCACCAGGTCGGTGATCTCGCCCACGGCCTCCTCGTCGAGCGTGGCCGAGAACAGCAGCGTCTGGCGCTCGGCCGGCGTCTCGCGCACAATGCGGCGGACGGCGGGCAAAAAGCCCATGTCGAGCATGCGGTCAGCCTCGTCGAGCACCAGCACCTTGACCTCGTCCAGGTGGCAAGCGCCCTGCTCGATCAGATCGACCAGACGGCCCGGCGTGGCGACCAGGATGTCGCAGCCGTACTTGAGCGCCGCGGTCTGGGGCTTGTAGCTCACGCCGCCCACGACGGTCACGGCGACGTGGCCGGTGACATCGGCGATCTTGCTCGCGACCTCATCGATCTGCTGGGCGAGCTCGCGCGTGGGGGTGATGACGAGCATCACGGGGCCGCGGCCGTTGCCCTCGGGCTTCTTGGCACCGCGACGGCGATTGCGGCTGCCGCGCTCGCGCACGGGCTTAGGCGGAGCAATGTGCTCCAAGTTGTTCATGGTCGGCAGCAAGAAGGCGGCCGTCTTGCCGGTGCCGGTCTGGGCGGCGGCAAGCAGGTCGCGGCCCTCGAGCACCACGGGGATGGAGCCGGCCTGGACAGGCGTGGGCGCCGTGTAGCCCAGGTTCTCGATGGCACGAAGCATCTCGTCCGAAAGTCCCAACTCGTCAAAGGCGGGCAGGTTCTCGGTCGCGGACTCGACAGTCTCGGCGGCACTGGCCTCGTCGGCGGCATCAAAGGCAGCCTGGGTCATGGCCTCGCGGGTCTCGTCCAGGATCTCGGCGTCCGTGACGTCGGATACAGAATTACGCATATGTTGTTGTTCCTTATCTGCACGCGCTATGGGCACGGCATGCGGCCGCGCGGGCGTGCTTGGTAGTGCGCTAATACATACAAAAACAGGTGCGCACAGAGAGGACGTTGCTCAGCACGCTGGCGATCGCTTTGGCAGCCCTATCACGCGCCGTCCAGACGCAGCAGCTCTAAGCGATGGAGCAGATTCGCCGCCGGTTAGTATACCCGCGCTTCGCATGCCCCCACGTAAACCACAGATGACGGGGCGTTGGGCTATAGCGTCGAAAGAAATAGCAGGGCAGTCATCCCACTCTGTATCGAAATGAGTGTATCCCATTTCTCTACTGGACACCCCCAGGGGGTATGGGTGTATAGTATCGACAGGTTAACATTTCCGACGCTGCATCACAGAAAGGAGAAGCCATGGCTCAAGATAAGTTCGACGTGGGTGGCATGACGTGCGCCGCCTGCCAGGCGCACGTGGACCGCGCCGTCAGCAAGCTCGACGGCGTCCAAAACGTCGCGGTCAACCTGCTCGCCGGCTCCATGCTGGTCGACTACGACCCCGCGCAGGTCACGCCCGACGACATCTGCACCGCCGTCGACCGCGCGGGCTACTCGGCATCGCCTGTCAGCGCGGGCACCGAAGCCGCCCCGGGCGGCAGCGCGCAAGCCGGGTCCGGCGCCGCCCATATGGAGTCGCCCACCAAAAAGCTGGAGGCAGCCGCCTCCGCCATGCGCGCCCGCCTCATCATCTCGATCATTTTCCTCGTCCCGCTGTTCTACATAGGCATGGGACACATGCTCGGCTGGCCACTGCCCAGCATCTTCACCGATCACACCCACAGCATGACGCTCGCACTCACCGAGCTCGTCCTGCTCATCCCCATCGTCTATGTCAACGACGCCTACTTTATCAACGGCTTTAAATCGCTGGCCCACGGCGCGCCCACCATGGACGCGCTCATCGCCGTCGGCGCCACCGCGTCCATCGCCTGGTCGCTCTACGCCATGTTTATCATGGCCGACCAGCTGGCCGCGGGACAGGTCCACGAGGCCATGATGACAGGCATGGACAACCTGTATTTTGAAAGCGCCGGCACGATTCTGTCGCTGGTAACCGTGGGCAAATACCTCGAGACGCGCAGCAAGTCCAAGACCGGCGGTGCGATCGAGGCGCTCATCGACCTGGCGCCCAAGACCGCGACCGTCGTGGCCGAGGACGACACCGAGACCACCGTCGACGTCGAAGCCATCCTGCCTGGCCAGGTTCTGCGCGTACGCCCCGGCGAGTCCATCCCCGTCGATGGCGTGGTGCTCGAGGGTGCCTCGGCCGTGGACGAGAGCGCACTTACCGGCGAGTCCATCCCCGTGGAAAAGACCGCCGGCGACACCGTCAACGCCGCCACGGTCAACCGCACGGGCTCGTTCACCTTCCGCGCCACGCGCGTGGGCGCCGACACGTCGCTCGCCAAGATCATCCAGCTCGTCGAGGACGCCAACACCACCAAGGCGCCCATCGCCCGCATGGCCGACAAGGTCGCCGGCGTGTTTGTGCCCGTGGTGTTTGTGATCTCGGCCGTGACCTTTGTGGCGTGGATGGCGCTGACCGGAAGCGCGAGCGAGGCGCTCACCTCCGCCGTCGCCGTGCTGGTGATCAGTTGCCCGTGCGCGCTGGGGCTGGCCACGCCCGTCGCCATTATGGTGGGCACCGGCAAGGGCGCCGAGATGGGCATTCTGTTTAAGAGCGCCGAGGCGCTGGAGAACCTGCGCAACGTGGGCACCGTAGTACTCGACAAGACGGGTACCGTCACCCGCGGCAAGCCGGCTGTGACCGATATCGTGGTGGCCAAGCGCGGCGATGGCACGCCCGCTATGAGCGAAAAGGCGCTGCTCAAGCTGGCCGCCGCGCTGGAGCGCCAAAGCGAGCACCCGCTGGCAGAGGCGATTATGGCCGAGTGCGAGACACGCGGAATCGTCGCGCGCATGGTCGAGGACTTTGCCGCCGCGCCCGGCCGTGGCGTCACGGCGCGCGAGGGTCAAAATGCCATCGCCGCCGGCAGCGTTCGCCTGATGAACGAACTGGGCATCGCCGTGCCCGCGGGTCTTGCGGAACAATTTGCCGCCGAGGGCAAGACACCGCTGTTCTTTGCCAAAAATGGCGAGCTTGCCGGTACCATTGCCGTGGCCGATGAGGTTAAGGAGACGAGTGCCGGAGCCATTGCCGCGCTGCGCTCGCTCGGCATCGACGTGCGCATGCTCACCGGCGATAATCGCGTGACAGCCGAGGCCATCGCTCGCCGCGTGGGACTCACCAGCGAGCAGGTTATCGCCGACGTCCTTCCCGCCGACAAGGAGCGCCACGTGCGCGAGCTGCAGAATGCCGGCAGCAAGGTTGCCATGGTGGGCGACGGCATCAACGACTCCCCCGCCCTGGCGCGCGCCGACGTGGGTCTTGCCATCGGCACCGGCGCTGACATCGCCAAGGAGGGGGCAGATGTGGTGCTCATGTGCAGTGACCTTATGGATGTCGCACGCGCCATCGAGCTCTCGCGTGCCACGATCCGCAACATCAAGCAGGATCTGTTCTGGGCGCTGTTCTACAACGGTATCGGCATTCCGCTGGCGGCGGGCGCGTTCTTCCCGCTCACCGGCTGGCAGCTTTCGCCGATGTTTGGCGCTGCAGCGATGAGCCTGTCGAGCGTGTGCGTCGTGACCAACGCCTTGCGCCTGCGAACCTTTAAACCAAAAGTGGCAAAATAGGCTCACCATTAAGTCCATTTAGAACGGGTTTTCCAGGTGCCCGAGATTGACCTGAAAGAGGAGCGACGCGTACTTTGGTACGCGAGCGACGGTTTGAAGGTCAAGGTCGGGTGCCTGGGAAAGCCGACACAACAGAAAGGAATACCCATGCGTTACACGATTGAGACTTCGGGCCTCATGTGCGGCCACTGCGATGCTACCGTGGAGACCGCGCTGCTCAACGTGGCCGGCGTGACCGATGCCGATGCCGATCACGAGACCCAGACCGTCCAGGTGGAGTGCGCCGACACCGTGACCGCTGAGCAGCTCGCCGCCGCCGTCGAGGGCGCGGGCGAGAAGTTCCACGCCCTGTCCGTAGC
>CAKUCJ010000103.1 GCA_934643435.1 uncultured Collinsella sp. | reverse complement strand
TCGAACCCCGAGGCCGCGCGCGGCATCACCTTCTGGTGCTGCGGCGACCAAATCCGTAAGGGCGCGGCAACCAACGCCGTC
Organism: uncultured Collinsella sp.; assembly: GCA_934643435.1. Lineage (GTDB taxonomy): Bacteria > Actinomycetota > Coriobacteriia > Coriobacteriales > Coriobacteriaceae > Collinsella. The sequence continues at coordinate 5,379 of CAKUCJ010000103.1, read as the reverse complement.
CAGATCGCTAAGCTGCTCTGCGAGTAGCGGTGGACCTGTCCGGCGGGGGCCGGGCTTAGTTTTCAGAACGTCCTCGACCATGTGTGGCGCCTTGTCCTGCTCCTTCGGAGCCGCGGACAAGGCGCCACACTGGTCTGCGGAGTGTTCTGAAAACTAAGCCCGGCCCCCGCCTGGGGTGACGCTGCTGCGAGCGACCTGCGATGGGGCCGTTGTCGGTTGAGGCCGCTGGGCTGATGTGGGGGCATGTGGCTGTTGCGGGCCCTGGTCCCGGCGGCGGCCTCGGCGCTTCGCGCCTGCCGCCTTGGGGGACTGTGGGGCGCGGCCGGCAGCTGCGGCGCTTCGCACCTGCTGCCTAAGGTGACTTTGGGGTTGGGGCGAAGTGAGGTCTAATACTTTTCCCGAGAAGTGAACGACCTTATTTGAACCCTCGAAGCATTGGCATATTTTGACCGTTATTTCCTGCGGTTTTATCGCATGAATCCTGCGATTTTGCGGTCTAAAGGTGTGGATGCTCCGGGGCTTCGATTTCGCTCGTTCACTTCTCAGGAAAAGTATTAGAGATCAACTGGTAGGGGTGCCGCTCTGGCGTCGAAACCCTGCGCCTTCTTCGCTTGATTGGGGAAAGTGGCATCGCTTAAGCAACGCTCGAGCGTATCTGCGGGGTTGTCTGCACAATTCGCGGTATTATGTTTGCGGAGTTTTGAAAGGAGCCGCTGGTGGTCACGACGACGTTTGCTTCGCCTTTGGGCGAAATCCTGCTTGCCGCTGATGGCCGCGGTTTGACGGGGCTTTGGTTTGAGGGGCAGGAGCACTTTGGCTCTACGCTGCTCAAAGAGAATGCAGAGCATGTCGAGGGTGCCGATGCGGTTTCTGGTGCTGGGGGAATGACTTCGGCAAATCCCGCGAATGGCGCGGCTTCTTCGGTGCTTGAGCGTTCTTGGGCTTGGCTGAATGCTTATTTTGCGGGGCAGGAGCCTCGGTTTACGCCGCCGTTGCATATGATCGGCACGGCGTTTCAGCGTGAGGTTTGGTTCGAGCTGCTTTCTATTCCGCGTGGTGAGGTTGCTACGTATGGCGAGATTGCCCAGCGTGTTGCGGCCAAGCATCGTGTGCCGGGAAATGAAGCGCCCGTTGTGTCTCCGCGTGCCGTGGGGACTGCGGTCGCTCGCAACCCTGTTTCGATTATCGTGCCGTGCCATCGCGTTGTTGCCGCCGACGGCTCGCTTAACGGATATGCCGGAGGGCTCGATCGCAAGGAGTGGCTGCTTCGACTTGAGGGCGCGTACGAGGAATAACGCTCGAACGCTTTGCATGGATAAGGCGCCGCGAAGGGACGAGTCGCTGTCCTCTCGCGGCCGGCGCGCCGGCAAGCGCTCGGCATATGAGCCTTAAGTTTGGCTAAGCCCTATCCAGCGTTTTTAAAAACATGCAGGTTGAGCTGCTAAGGCTGCGCTAAGGCAATTGACGGTGCGCTATTATCGGCAGTATCGAAACCTGTATTTCCATGCGCCAAAGGAGCAACCATGAAGCTGATGCTTGCCGAGGACGAACCCGGCCTCTCCCGCGCCCTTACCGCGATTCTGCAACATAGCGACTACGAGGTCGATACCGCGCTCGACGGTCTGACGGCGCTCGAGTATCTGCTCGCCAATGACTACGACGCTGCGATTTTGGACATCATGATGCCCGGCATGGATGGCATCGAGGTGCTCAAGCGCACACGTGCCGCCGGTAAGCGCCTGCCGATCATCATGCTTACGGCCAAAAGCGAGGTGCCCGATAAGGTCGAGGGCCTGGACGCCGGCGCCAACGATTACCTGACCAAGCCGTTTGCCGCCAAGGAGCTGCTCGCGCGCATTCGTGCCATAACGCGCGCCGCGACGGCGATCGACGCCACGACGCTCAGCGTGGGTAACGTGCGTCTGGACACGGCCGCCTGCACACTGGTGGGACCCTTGGGCGAGGAGCACCTGGCCAATCGCGAGTTTCAGCTTATGGAGCTCTTCATGCGCAACGCCGGTACGCGCATGCCCACGGAGCGCCTGATGCTCGAAGTCTGGGGCGAGGACGCGCCCGAGGGCGCCAACGTAGTGTGGGTCTACATCTCGTACCTGCGCAAAAAGCTGACGGCACTTGGTGCCAACGTGGCCATTCGCGCATCGCGCAACCAAGGCTATTCGCTTGAGGTTGTCGAGGAAGGCGAGTAGGCGTGAGCACGTGGTGGGGGCGTGTGAAGTCGAAATGCGGCTTTGGCGCGGGCACGAACGACCCAGCGCGTGCCGATGCTGCCAGCGCAATGGGGCGCCGTCTGCGCCGCAAGTTTATTCTGGTCGCCATGGGCGCCGTTACGGCGGTGCTCGCGCTCATCATCGCTGGCATCAACATCGTCAACTACTCGCATGTTTGCAAAACGGCCGACGCGCGCCTGGACTACATCTTGGCGGGCAAGGGCAGCATCGATTGGACGGATGAGCCCAAGGCCGATCCGGGCGACGGTAAGGATGTAGCTGGTAACGGGGGCGCGGCCGCTGGCGGCGGCGAAGATAGTGACGACGGCGCCGGCATTAACCTGGAGCATGTTCCCATTAGGCATTTCGAAGGCATGACGGCGGAGTCGCCCTTCGATACGCGCTACTTTACGGTGACGATTTCCGGTGGGCAGGTGACCGATGTCAACACGGCCCGCATTGCTGCGGTGGGCACCAAGCGCGCTTCGCGTATTGCCTCGGAGCTGCATTCTAAAGGCTGGACCTCGGGTTTTTCTGGCAACTACCGGTATACCGCCACGGTTCAGGGCGACGAGACCACCTACGTGTTCGTCGATTGCTCGCGCGAGCTTGCAAGCTTCCATTCGTTTTTGGGCGCGAGCGTGGCCATCAGCTGTATTGGCTGGCTGGCGGTGTTGGCGATTGTAGCGGTTGCCTCGGGCGCGGTGATTCGACCGATGGCCGAGAGCTACAGCAAGCAGAAACGCTTCATTACCGATGCGAGCCATGAGATTAAGACGCCACTGGCTGTAATTGATGCCGCCAACGAGGTGCAGGAGATTGAGAGCGGCGAGAGCGAGTGGACGCAGAGCATTCATGAGCAGGTTGCGCGACTGACGGCGCTGACGGAGCGCCTGGTGTTTTTGGCGCGCATGGACGAGGGCTCTGCCGGCTTTACCATGGCGGTGATCGATCTTTCGGAGGCCGTGGACAAGGCTGCGGCGCCGTTTGAATCGGTGGCGGTCTCGCGCGGCAAGCGCCTGTCGATGTCGATTGCGAGCGGCGTGCGGGCCCATGCCGATGCCGCGGCGGTGGCTCAGGTGGTTGAACTGCTGCTGGATAACGCTACGCGCTACGCGAGCGAGGGCAGCGTGATTGAGCTGAGCCTGCGCGCCGTTTCGCGCGGTGCGGGCAAGGGTGCGGCTGAGCTTGTCGTGTCGAATGCCGTGGATGAGCTTCCCGAGGGCGATCTGGACCGACTGTTCGACCGCTTCTATCGCGCAGATGTTTCGCGCAGCTCCAAGACAGGCGGCTCGGGCGTGGGCCTATCCGTCGTGCGCGCCATCACCGAGGCCCACGGAGGCTCCGCCACCGTATCCGGCCACGACCATCAGATCGCCTTCATCGTCCGCCTCTAAAACCTGCCAAAAAGGGACAGGTTTGTTTTGGCAGGTTTTATCTGGGGAAATGCCGGCTGAGAGGTTGCGGGCGGAAGCAACGCCCCGGTGCGGCGCGCGAACTGGGATGCGGTTTTCCCTTGGGGCGCCAAGCGGAAACCGCATCCCAGTTTGAAGCCTCAGAACGGGACGCAGTTTCCGCTAGAAGGTCGTTCCGGAAACCGCATCCCAGTTTGACGTCCTGGAACGGGACGCGCTTTCCCTTGGGAGGTCGTTCCGGAAACTGCATCCCGGAATTTAGCCTTAAAGCGGGATACGCTTTCCAGATGGAGACCCAAGTGGAAAGTGCGTCCCAGAATATCGCCTCAGAGTGGGACGCCGTTTCCGGTTGAGATCATCTGCCGGATGGCTTTCTACGCCCGTTCCTGCAGGGCATAGATCGATTTGTCCATGTTGAAAAGATAAGCCACGACGCAGACGACAAAGAACGCCGGCAGGTTGCCGAAGCCGAAGACCTCGCAGCCAATAAGGATCGGCGCAAGCAGCGTGTTGGTGGCGCTGCCAAAGACGGCGGCGTATCCCAGCGCGGCGCAGAGCTCTGCGGGCATGCCGAGAACACTGGCGAGTACGACGCCCAGGCTGGCTCCGATGGAGAACAGCGGCGTCACCTCGCCACCCTGATATCCTGCGGCAAGCGTGGCAATGGTGAGTGCGAATTTGAGCGCCCAGTCCCAAGGCATGATGGCGGCCTTGCCGTCGCCGTTCAACGCTGCCGATATCAAGTTGGTGCCAAGTCCGCAGTATCGCCCCTGCCATAGCGCAAACAGGATCGCCGACAGCATGAGGCCCATAACCGCGATGCGCGTATAAGGGTTGGGGAACAACCGCGCTGCAAGGGTCTTGGCATGGGCAAGGCACCAGGCAAAAGCACCGCCCGCCATGCCAAACGCGACGCCCAGTGCCGCAAGCCGTCCAAGACCGGGAAGGTCAAGTATGTATGGGGCAGCAATGGCGACCTCGAACTTCTCGAGTCCCAGGGCGCCGGAGGTCATACTTGCGGCGAGCGAGGCGGTAAGCGCGGGAAACAGTGCGCGGTACTCCATACGTCCGGCGACCAGTACCTCGATAGCAAAGACCGTGGCGGCGAGCGGCGTTCGAAAGAGCCCGGCAAAGCCAGCAGCCATGCCAATGAGCAAAAACGTGTTGCCGGGGTCGCGGAAAGGTAAGCGTCGACCGATCCAATGCGAGACGGTCGCGCCGATCTGCACCGCTACGCCCTCGCGTCCCGCGCTGCCGCCAAAGAGGTGCGTCCCCCACGTGCTCAACATGATGAGCGGCACCAAACGCGGGGAGATGGCGTCTTCGCGCCCGTGGCCTACGTTGAATACCAGGCTCATGCCGCGGTCGGTGCCTTTGCCCCAGGTGCGGTAGGCAAATACGATGGCCAAGCCCATGAGGGCGAGGAAGGGGAGAAGCAGCGAGACGTGCTCGTCGCGGAAAGCGCCGATCGCCAGAAGCACGCGACCAAAGAGGGCGCAAATGGCGCCAACGATGATGCCGATAGGGATTCCGACGGCACCCATGAGCACGAGGCCGCTATAGGTGTTGACCAAGCGTTTAATCCTACTCGATGCGCTGCTTTCCGACATTTTGCTTTCCGACGTTGTCCTCTCGATATAAAAAGAGCTGGAGTTGCGCATCGTTGAGAGGCTTTCCAGCTTTAGTAAAACAAACTTATAGGATGCGATGTGCCGCGTCAAGGAAACTGCCGGATG
>CAKUCJ010000102.1 GCA_934643435.1 uncultured Collinsella sp. | reverse complement strand
CGCTGATCGTGGCCGATCGCGATGCCACGCTGGGCCAGCTCGCCTATCGCGATCTGGTCTACGTGTCGCCCGATGAGGACCAGGAAGACGTGACGGACGAGATGACCAAGTACGACCTGGTTGCCATCCCTGTCTGCGACGAGAACCGTCATATCCTGGGTATCGTGACCTTCGACGACGCCATGGACGTTATCGCCGAGGAGCATCAGGAGGACCTGCAGATCGCCGGTGTCGGCTCGGGCGATAGCGCGTCGGACGACTCGACGAACGTGCTCAGCTGGTTCGTGCATCGTCAGTACTGGGTCGTCGTGTGGGGCATCGCCTCGTGCATTATGGCGACGGTGCTGGGGACGGCGCTGGGCTCCGCGCATCTGGTGGTGTTCCCCATGTGCGCCATGCCGCTCGTGCTGTTGGCTGCCTCGCGCATGGTGTCGTTCGTCAAGAACTACTTCCTCGAGTACGACGGTCACGACGACGAGCCCAAACCGTACCTGGGATTCTTCTTCCAGAGCACGGGTATGGGCCTGATCCTTTCGCTTGTTACTTACCTGTGCGCGCAGCTGGTACGCACCGCCGCGTTCCCCGATGCCTCTATGTTTGAGGAGCAGCTCTTTACCGGCTGCTTTAACATTGCCGCCATCATCTGCCTGGTGGGCAACATGAGCGCCGTGATTTACCTGATGGTGCTGTTCTGGCGTGATGAGCACGACCTTAACACGTCGGGTACCGCCATGAACGTCATCGCCGTCATGATCTCGTGCGTGGCGTACTGCATCGCCGCGGTGCTGCTCACCATGTCAGTCATGGGTTAGGTGGTCGCGTGCAAAACACGAAGCAAAAGGCGAGCACCAAGCAAAAGCTGACCATCGCCGCCATCTTTGGCGCCATGGGCCCCGGTCTGCTGGCGGCGCTTTCGGGTAATGACGCCGGCGGCATCGCTACGTATTCCAGCGCCGGCGCCAGCTATGGTTACAAGATGCTCTGGATGCTTCCCGTCATGACCGTGCTGCTTATCGTGACGCAGGAGACCGCGGCGCGCTGCGGATGCGTCACGGGTAAGGGCCTGGCGTCGCTCATCCGCGAACGCTTTGGCGTGCGCAAGAGCGTGCTGGCTATGGCGGCGCTGTTGATCGCCAACACGGCCGTGACCATCTCGGAGTTCGCGGGTATCGCGAGCGGCCTTGCTCTGTTTGGCGTTCCGGCGAGCATCTCGGTGCCGCTCGTGGCGCTGCTGGTGTGGATGCTTACCATGTCGGGCAGCTTTCAGCGCATCGAGAAGATCTTGCTGCTGGTGAGCTGCGTGTTCGTGACCTATATCGTCGCCGCGTTTATGGCCGGCCCCAACTGGGGCGAGGTTGCAGTCGACCTGGTCGTCCCCAATATTCAAAACGACCCCAGCTACGTGTCGCTGGTGGTCGCAACGATCGGTACCACCATCGCGCCGTGGATGATCTTCCTGGCGCAGAACAACGTGGTCGATAAGAACGCGGGCGAGGACGATATCGTGCTGCAGCGCATCGATACCGTGAGTGGCTCGATCGCAGCCGACGTCATTGCCGGCTTCATTATCATCACGACCGGTACGGTGCTGTTCCCGGCGGGTGTTCAGATTAGCGATGCTGCCGACGCCGCTCGCGCGTTGGAGCCCATCGCGGGCCAGTGGTCCACGGTGCTGTTTGCCTCTGGTTTGGTTGCGGCGAGCTTTTTGGCCGCCTGCGTGCTGCCGGGCGTTACGTCGAGCGCTATCTGCGAGGCATTTGGCTGGGAGCGCGGCGCCGATCGCAGCTGGGACGAGGCCCCGGTCTACCGCGGCATCATTACGGCTATCATCGGTATCTCTGCCGTGCTGGTGCTTATGCCTGGTGTCGACTTGTTCCAGATTATGATGACCTCGCAGGTCATCAATGGTGTACTGCTGCCTGTGGTTCTGGTGTTCCAGGTGGTTATTGCCGCCGACCGACACATTATGGGCGCCAACCGCAATGGCCGCGTGTGGAACGTGCTTACGTGGGCCACCATCGGCGTGATTACGGTACTGACGGTTGTCATGTTTGTGCTGCAGGCGATGGGCTACAGCGCTTAACACCTCGTTTGGATTCCGAACAGGCCGCAGCGATGGGCTGCGGCCCGTTTTTTACCCGTGCAGGGGGTCTGTTATATGGTAGTGGGCAAAAAATGCCAAATATGAGTACTGTTGCTAAACGGATAGCATTTACGACTAAGAAGATAATGAACATATAATAAAATACTGTTCATTAAAATGATTGTCAGCAAGCCTCCGACAGTCCATTCTGGTCGATTTGAAGCGGTGTGGGGGTCGGTTGGATGCCATTCCGGGTCATTTTGCCTGCTACTAAAATAGTAACAGTACTCATATTTGCCCTTTTTTGCCCACGGCCCTTCGATACGCTGTAAAAAGCCGCCCCTGGACTGGAATTGACAGCCCAAGGGCGGCTTCGTTTGTCGCAGGAACGTCCCCAAGTGCTGGGTTATTTGTCGGTGCCTAGTTTGTGCGGCTTGTAGGCGAGGGCGTTGACGAGTGCATCGGCGGCGGACTTGACCGCTGCCGGCTGCGGATCGTTGACGTGGTCCTCGGGATGCACGGGCAGGTCCTTCTTGACGGCATCGTGGATCAGGTTGAGATACTCGGACACGCCGGTGGTTGACAGGTGCGTGCCGTCGCCATCGAACAGGTCGTTGCGGTTGGCGCTATACCCGAACCAGTCGATAACGCGTACGTTCTTATAGCGCGTGGCGGCATTAGCTATGGCCTGATTGGTGGCGCCGACCCACGGCTGCGGGCTGCGCGTGTTTACAAACACGACGATGCGCTGGTCGCCGGCATCGGCCATGATGGCATCGATCTGGGCGTCGGTCACCAGGCCGTTAGTACCCAGGGCAAAGACCACGATCTTGCCGGCAAGGTTCTGCTGGATATAGCCCTCAAACGTGTCGCGGCCAACATCGAACTGACGGCCCTTCTCGGCATCGATGTGGCTGTGCGGGAACACGCCGTCAAAGGCGTCCACGGCGCGCAGGGATACGGAGTCGCCGATCATCAGCAGGTCGTAGGCTCCATCGGGGAAGCCGTCGTCATCCTTGTCGGTGTCATCGGCTGCCTTCTGGTCCTGTGGTTTTGCATTATTGGCTTCCTTGTTCAGGACCTCGGCGCCCTCACCGCTCAGCGCCGAGGTCTCGGGCACAAAGACCAGGCCGCCCAGTGCCACGGCCAGTACGACAGCGCAAACGGCGCAGGCAGGAATATGAGCACGCACCCAGTCCGCGGGCGTGGTGGTGCCGTCACGGAATTCAGAAACGGTACGCCCAAAGGCGCCCTTTCTAAACGGTTCCTCGACAAGGCGATAGGAGCACTCTGCCACGGCAACCACTAGCAGCACCTGCAAAATGTAGTGCCACCAGGGCGTGTCGTTAATGTTGGCAACCGGGTTCATAAGGAGCAGCAGCGGATAGTGCCACAGGTAGATGCTGTAGGAGCGCTTGCCGATCCACACAAGCGGTTCGGCGGTCAGGGCGCGTGCAACCAGGCCTTGCGGTTGCACGCAGGCCGCGATAACCATCAGCGTGAGGATGGAGCACAGCAGCGTGCCCCCGCGATACTGAAACGCGGTATAGCCGTTGGTGAACGCGACCATGCCGGCGAGGCCGACGAGACCCACAATGCCCAAAAGATCGATGGAGGCTGACGAGGACCAAAAGCGCGCGAGTGCGCCCGACGGAGCTTGGCTGGCATCGGCTGCGCTGCCACCGTCTTTACCATGTTCGCCGACGTTGCCCTTGCCGCGCTTGCCGGAGCCGGCCAGACGGTCGAGCCCCAGATGGTGGACCAGGCGAGCGGGCGCCAGGTCGCGGTCGGGGATAAAGGCCATCCAAGCGCCCAACAGCAGCGAGAACACACGGGTGTCGGTGCCGTAGTAGACGCGGCTGGGGTCGGCAGCAGGGTTGTAGAGCGCTACCATGGCGAGGGCGGAGACGGCGGCAAGGCCCAGGACCACGCGGCGCGTGTTGGGCTTGCTCATATGCATGGATACCATGGCGAGCAGCAGCGGCGGCCAAACCAGATAGAACTGCTCCTCGATGGCGAGCGACCAAAAATGCGTGAGCGGCGAGGGGTCGCCCAGGGCGTTAAAGTACGAAACGTCCTGGGCAATCTGCCACCAGTTGTTAAAGAACAGCAGCGACGGCAGGATGTCGGGACGCATCTTGGTGAGCATCACGTGGTTAAAGATCGTGCACAGCGCGCACGTCACCACCACGACGGTCACCACGGCGGGGAACAGGCGGCGGATGCGGCGGATCCAGAAGCTCTTGAGGTCGATGCGACCGGTCTTTGACACTTCGTTGATGAGTAGGCGCGTGATCAGGTAACCCGAGAGCACAAAGAAGACCGTGACGCCGAGCAAGCCGCCCTGTGCCCACGTGAGGTTGAGGTGATAGAGCACCACGGCGACGACGGCAAGCGTGCGCAGGCCATCGAGGGCGGGGATGTAGCGGGATTTGGGGCGCGCGGGCGCCTGCTCTTTTGCGGAGCTGCTGGCGTGAGTGCTCTTGTTGGCGGGCGTGCGATGGGAGCCTGCGGCATGGCGAGGCTCGGGGGTTTGGCGCTTGACGCGCGAACGTTCGTGCGGCGCCTGCTTATCGTTCGCGCGGCGTGAGCTGCGCGAACTCGATTGCGGGAATTGTTCCATAAAACATCATCCAATGACGAGAATAATCAGCACACATTCATTGTAGCCGCCTGTTCCTGTGAATGCTTGCTGCTGGCGCAAGCTCAAGCGCGCGTCCACATCAAAGTGAACTAAAGTTATAGGGGGTGCGAGGCGCACGTTTGACGGCCGACAGCGGGTGCAGAGCCTGCGGACGAGGAGGTTTCCATGGCAGATCGCGGCATCGTTGCGGTGTTCGGCAGCATGAACATGGACCTTTCGGTGGCATGCGAGCGTATGCCGCGCGCGGGCGAGACCGTCGGCGGTAGCGGGTTTATCACCAACGCCGGTGGCAAGGGCGCCAACCAGGCTGTGGCCGCTGCGCGCATGGGTGCGCGTACGTGCATGATCGGTGCGGTCGGGCGTGATGCGTTTGGCGACGCGCTCGTGACGGGGCTTCGGGATGCCGGCGTGGACTGCGACTTTGTGGCGCGTCGCGACGACGTGGAGACCGGTACGGCGACCATCATCCGCTGCGGGGGCGACAACCGCATCGTGCTGTCGCCGGGCGCCAACCATGCGCTTGCGGGCGAGGACGTTGCCCACGCGCTGCGAAGCCTGGTGGCCGATGAGCTCGATGTCGACGCCGGCGAGATAGCCCCGGCTGCCGGAAGCGTCTTTATCGCCCAGGGCGAATGTGACCTTGCGGCGACGGCCGAGGCGCTTGTTTGCGCGCACGAGCTGGGGTTCTATACGGTCTTTAACCCGGCGCCGGCTTGCGATGTGCCGGCAGAGGTGTGGCCGGCGGTCGATCTGGTCTGCCCCAACGAGACCGAGTGCCAGGCGCTGACG
>CAKUCJ010000101.1 GCA_934643435.1 uncultured Collinsella sp. | reverse complement strand
GGCACATTCATGGGTGCGCTTACCGAAAACTACGTTGCCCAACAACTTTCAGCCATTGGCTATCCACTGCATTATTGGGCTCGAGATAATCGCGCGGAAATAGACTTTGTCGTAGAGAGGCAGGGGTGCGTGTCTGCGATCGAGGTTAAGGCGGGGGAGAATACGAGATCTCGAAGCCTGTCCTCGCTTAAAAAGACCCATTCGGGCGTGCGCCTAATCAGGCTTTCGACTAAGCCCTTTGGAATGAATGATGGGCTTATGTCTGTTCCACTTTATGCGGCATTTTGTCTATAGGAGCTATCCTTCCGTAGCACATGAGGCCCGGAGCGCAGGGACTGCTACGTTCCGGGCCTCCTTGCTTTGCAAACTTGGACCAGTTCGACTGCCGTTGGTTTAGTCAAACAGGCTCGGCATGTCGTTTTCCTTCATGAGGGCACCGGCGGAGGGCAGACTCTGCGCGGTGAACTTCTCGGCCGAGACGCCGGCGCCGAGGATGTCCTCGGTTGTGCCGACGGTGGTGACCGAGCGGCCCTTCTTGGCCGTGAAGGCCTGGACGCCCTGCGTGTTGGTGGTCGTCTTAGTCTTGAGCAGCGAGGTGTTGAAGTTCATCAGGCGGTAGTCGCTCGAGACCAGCGCAATGTCGCGATCTTCCTTGAGCACCTGGGCATACAGCAGCTTGCTGCCGCCGTAGATGGCGTTCTTCAGGCGCTTACGGTTGGTCTTGGTGACGTATCCGGAGAGTGCGACGCGCACCACGCGGCCGTTCTCAAAGACAAACAGCACGTCGGCCTTGTAGTCCTCGGGGTCGATGACCCAGATCACGCTCTCGTCGGGTTCCATCTCAAGATCGGTCGGCAGGTACGAGCCCAGCTGGGCCGACTTGGTGTCCTCAAACGCCGCAACCTTGCACTTGTACACCTGGCTTTTGTTGGTAAACACCAAAAGCTCGTGCGTGTTGGAGGACGGGAACTCGATAAAGGGTTTATCGCCGTCCTTGTACTTGAGCGTTGCAGCCTTCTTGAGCACGCGGTCGGTCATCTTTTTGAGGTAGCCGTCGCGCGAGAGCATGATGGTCACCGGGTACTCCTCGACCTCGGGTTCCAGACTCACTTCGATAACCTCATGGGGTTCGATCCTGCCCGTGCGGCGCGGCATCACGTACTTCTTGTTGACGGCGGCCAGCTCGTCGCTGATGACCTTCTTAATGTTCTCCTCACTGGAGAGGATCTCCTCGAGCTCGGCGATTTCGCCCTCGAGCTTGGCGATGTCCTTGGTGCGGTTGAGGATGTACTCCTCGTTGATGTTGCGGAGCTTAAGCTCGGCGACAAACTCGGCCTGGGTCTCGTCGATGTCGAAGCCGCGCATAAGGTTGGGTACGACCTCTGCTTCGAGCTTGGTGCCGCGGATGATGGCGATGGCTTTGTCGATGTCGAGCAGGATTGCCTCAAGACCGTGCAGCAGGTGCAGGCGCTCGGACTTTTTGCCCAGGTCAAAGTTGATGCGGCGGCGCGTGGACTGAATGCGCCACGCAACCCACTCGTGCAGGATCTGGCGCACGCCCATAACGCGGGGATAGCCGTCGACCAGCACGTTAAAGTTGCACGAGAACGAGTCTTGCAGCGTGGTCGATCGATAGAGCTTGGCCATGAGCTTGTCGGGATCGACGCCACGCTTAAGGTCGATGGCGATGCGCAGGCCCGAAAGGTCGGTCTCGTCACGGATGTCGGCGATCTCCTTGACCTTGCCCTCCTTGGAGAGCTTGACGATGCGCTCGATGATGACATCGGTCTTGGTGGTGTAGGGAATCTCGTACACCTCGATGATGCGCTCCTCGGGAATCCAGCGCCAGCGGGAGCGGATTTGGAAGCTGCCCAAGCCAGTCTCGACAATCTTTTCCATCTCCTCGCGGCGGTAGATAATCTCACCGCCGGTCGAGAAGTCGGGCATGGGCATGTACTCGAGCAAGTCGCAGTCGGGATCCTTGAGGTAGTGCATCGTGGCGGTGCAGACCTCGTTGAGGTTAAAGCCGCAAATGTCGGACGCCATGGCGACGCCGATGCCCTTGTTGGCCGAGACGAGGATGTTGGGGAACGTGGTGGGCAGCAGGCGCGGCTCCTTCATGGCGCCGTCGTAGCTGTCGATGAAGTCGACCGGGTCCTTGTCGATATCCTTGAAGATCTCGGCACTGATGGGGGAGAGCTTGGCCTCGGTATAACGCGAGGCGGCGTAGCTCAGGTCGCCCGAGTAGTACTTGCCAAAGTTGCCCTTCGACTCCACGAAGGGGGCGAGCAGCGCCTCGTTGCCGGTGGCCAGGCGCACCATCGTCTCGTAGATCGCGGCATCGCCGTGCGGGTTAAGCTTCATGGTCTGGCCTACGATGTTGGCGCTCTTCTGGCGCTCACCCTTGAGCAGGCCCATCTTATACATGGTGTAGAGCAGCTTGCGGTGCGAGGGCTTAAAGCCGTCGATCTCGGGGAACGCACGCGAGACATTGACGCTCATGGCGTAGGGCATGTAGTTGACCTCGAGCGTCTGCGTGATCGGCTGGTCGGTGACCTCGGAGTGCAGGCCGATGACGTTATCGGCGTTAACCTGCTTTTTCTTTGGCTGGTTCTTCGTCTTCTTCTTTGCCACGATTTCCTCTTGAACTTCTTATGGGCCGTCGTTATCGATTTGCTGCTACTGCAGGTCCAGCTGATCCAGGTATTCCTTGCCGTGCTCGGAGATGTGGCGCTTGCGGCCCGCCTCGTCGTTGCCCAGCAACAGGTTGAACATGGTTTCCATCTTGGTGACGTCCTCGGGCTCCACCTTGATCAGGCGGCGCGTCTCGGGGTTCATAGTGGTGAGCCACATCATGTCCGGATCGTTCTCACCAAGACCCTTGGAGCGGTTGATCGAGCACTTCTGGTCGCCGATCTCCTTGAGGATGCCGTTCTTCTCGAGCTCGGTGTAAGCAAAGTAGGTTTTCTCTTTGCAGTTGATCTCGTAGAGCGGCGACTCGGCGATATACACGTAACCCTCGTCGATAAGCGTGGGCACCAGGCGATAGAGCATGGTGAGCACGAGCGTGCGGATGTGATAACCGTCGACGTCGGCGTCCGTACAGATGATGACCTTGTTCCAGTTGAGGTTGTCCAGGTCGAAGGCGCCAAGATTCTTGATGCGCTTGTCCTTGATCTCCACACCGCAGCCCAGCACGCGCACGAGGTCCATGATGATGTCGGACTTAAAGATGCGCGGGTAGTCCTCCTTCAGGCAGTTGAGGATCTTGCCGCGGACGGGCATAACGCCCTGGAACTCGGCATCGCGCGAGGTGCGAATGGCGCCTGCTGCCGAGTCGCCCTCTACGATGTAGATCTCGCGGCGGCTCTTGTCCTTGGAGCGGCAATCGATGAACTTCTGCACGCGGTTGGCCATGTCGGTCTTCTGCTGCAGGTTGGTCTTGATGCTCTGGCGCGTCTTCTCGGCATTCTCGCGCGAGCGCTTGTTGATGAGCACCTGCTCCAGAATCTTGTTGGCGGCGTCTTTGTTCTCGATCAGGTAGGTCGAGAGGCGCTCCTTAAAGAAGGCGGTCATGGCCTGCTGGATAAAGCGGTTGTTGATGGCCTTCTTGGTCTGGTTTTCGTAGGACGTCTGGGTGGAGAAACAGTTGGTCACGAGCACCAGGCAGTCCTGGACGTCTTGCCACTTAATGCCACTCTCGTTTTTGTTGTACTTGCCCTGTTGCTTAATGTAGGCATCGATGGCGCTGGTCAGAGCACTGCGGGCCGCCTTTTCGGGCGAGCCGCCGTTCTCGAGCCATGACGAGTTGTGGTAGTACTCCTGCATCATGAAGGTGCGCGAGAAGCACATGCACGCGGTGATCTTTACGTTGTAGTCGGGCAGGTCCTCGCGGTCGCGACCGCGACGGTCGGCCTCGATAAAGAAAGGCTCGGTGAGGTAGTCGGTACCGACCTTCTCGAGCACGTAGTCCTCGATGCCCTTGGGGTAGCAAAAATCCTCTTCGGAAAACTCGCCATCGTCGCCCTCAATACGCAGGCGGAAGGTCACGTTGGCGTTGACCACGGCCTGGCGGCGCATGGTCTCGCGATACCAATCGTGGGGAATGCTGATGGAGGTAAAGACCTCAAGATCGGGGCGCCACTTGATGGTGGTGCCGGTGCGGTTCTCGTCGCTGGGCTCAATCTCGAGTGCCTTCTTCTTGGCGCCGACGACTTTGCCCTTCTTAAAGTGCAGGGAGTATTTGTTGCCGTCGCGCCAGACGGTGACGTCCATGTACTCGGAAGCGTACTGGGTCGCGCAGGAGCCCAGGCCGTTGGTGCCGAGCGAGAAGTCGTAGTCGCCGCCCTGGTTGTTGTTGTACTTGCCGCCGGCGTAGAGCTCGCAGAAGACGAGCTCCCAGTTAAAGCGTTTCTCGGAGGGGTTCCAGTCGAGCGGGCAGCCACGGCCATTGTCCTCTACCTGGATAGAGCCATCGCGAAAGGCGGTAAGGGTGATGAGCTTGCCGTAGCCCTGGCGCGCCTCGTCAACGGCGTTGGACAGGATCTCGAAGGCGGCATGCGCGCAGCCGTCGAGTCCATCCGAGCCAAAGATGACGGCGGGACGCAGACGTACGCGTTCCTCGTCTTTGAGCTGACGAATACTGTCGTTACCATAGTTTGCGGTGTTTTTTGCCATGCTCGCTCTCTTGGTGCTTCCTCTTGTGCATTTAAGTCGTATAGATAGTCAAGGTAGCATAGCCCAGCCCGTGGGCGATTCCATCCAACACGAAATCCATCGAACAATCGTTCGCTACTTTAACGGGATTGGCTGCTTGGTCTACTCGAACATCTGTGGCAGGTCGATAAGAACGGTTTTGTCATCCCCGTCAACTTCAAAGCCAGAACGGGAGAAGAACCCGTAGCGATGGCACTTGAGTCCCGTTGCCTCGACTTGGGCGATTTCCTCGTCAATCATCTTTTGCGTGATGGGGGATTTGCGAAACTTAGCTTCGTAGAATGCGTAGCCCTCAGGGTCTTGCGTTACCACATCGAATTCGCCGCTTGTTTTGTTGGCGGGGTCGTCGTACCAGTACTTGCCTATGGCATCGAAAGCCGGTTCGATCTTGCCGGCCCTGTTCTGTCGCACGAGGTATTGGCGGCAGATCTCCTCGAACATATGTGGAACGTAGTTTCCTTCAAAGTCTTGGAAGATATGGCGATTATAAAAGACCTCAGGGTCGAGTAACTGACGTGCGGAGGCGTTGCGGAAGACGTAGCGATAGTAAAAGAGCGAAAGCGGGTCTACTACAAAGTAGCCAGACTTGCGCTTGTTCGTAGGGTCGTTGATGGGCGCACGTTTTTGGACAATTTCGAGCGATATGAGCTTGTCGAGCACGTCGGCCATGGCAGGGCCGCTCGAGACGTGCGACTGTGCCAGCACATCTCCCCAACGGGAGTAGCCTTGCGCGAGGGCACCGAAAACTTCGTTGGCGTTGGTCATCTTTGAGATCTCGGCGCTGAGGTAGGACGGTACCTCGCTTTCGAGG
>CAKUCJ010000100.1 GCA_934643435.1 uncultured Collinsella sp. | reverse complement strand
GGGATATGACGCTTGTGTTTGTGATAGGCATCCTCGTCGGGATGGACCTTGCGCTTGGGCTTTTTAGGCTGAGCATCGTCGCGGAGGGAAACCGGCGTGGGGATATCAACCTTAGGGATGCCAAAATCCTTGTCGAAGGCCGGCAGCACGCAGGTCTCGTTAGGATCGGCGGCATCCGAGAGCACCGCGGCGGCAGATGCCGGCGCATGGGGCACCTCGATATCGATCTGCTCCTGCGTCAGGCGCGGAAAACCGGCCGTGCGGCCCGCAGCCAAATCGGACGCGGCGGCATCCTCGGACAGAATGCCCGGCGCGGGACGTCCACACTTGGGGCAGGTGCGATCATGCGGGGACAGGCGCGCGCCGCAGCCGTCGCAAAAGACGAACTCGGTATGCTCGGGGCCGTCGCCCGGGCCAACGTATGCGTTGCAATAGGGGCAGAACGAGGCGCCGTCCTCGATGTTCTTAAGGCAATGCGGGCAGATCACGGCATCCTCTTTTCGGAGCAATTCAAACAATCGAGGTTAGAGCATAACATCGCTACGCCCCCACAAGCGCAAGGCACCAATTCAACATCGCAGAGCCGTCCCAGAAAAATCATCCCCTGAAGGTCGAGGACTACTTCTTCTTTTTGCTCGGCATCGAGACCTTAATACCCTGGGCGGACTTGGTCACACGCGAGCGCTTGGCGCCCGTGCTCTTCTTTTTCTTGGGCTGGGCCTGCGCCACGCCCTCGAGCGCGCGAACCTCGGCCTCGCGAGCAGTGCGCTCCTCGCGGCGCTGCGCCATATCGGCGGCGACGCGCTTGGCAAAGCGCTCGGCCGTCGAGCCCGTCGAACTCACCTTGCCGCCACCGCGACCCAAGCGAACACGCACGCCACGACCAAAGCCGGTGGCCGCATGACGGCGGCGCGGCTTGAGCGAATCCATCATCGTGGCGAGCTTAAAGAACACCGAGCAGGTAATGCCAACGATACCCGTCAAGATAATCATTTGGCTCATCGACAGGTTGGCAATGGACAGCAGCTCCGGGAACCCGATAACACCCGTCAAAATGCCGGCGACGACAAACACGAAGAGCACCACACGCAGGGGCGTGAGCGGCTGCGAGATGCGCCAAATGAGGCTGACGCTCGCCGCGCACGACGTGAGCAGGCACATGGTGGAAAGCGTGAGCTGGCTAAAGCCAAACACGCGCGCCACAAAGATATCGAGCGCCGCGGCCAAAATGACCGCCAGCGAGGCTGGCAATGCACGCTTGAGCACGTTGGTCAAAAACGACCCCTTCACGCGGGCGTTGTTGGGCTCCAGGCCCAGCACAAAGCCCGGCGCACCGATGCAGAAGAAGTTGATGAGCGTCATCTGTATGGGCTCAAAGGGATATGGCGGCAGCGCGATACAGAGCGCTGCAAGGCCCATCGAGAACAACGTCTTGGTGAGGAACAGCGCCGCGGAGCGCTGCAGGTTATTGATGGAACGACGGCCCTCGGCCACCACGGCGGGCATCGAGGCAAAGTCGTTGTCGACGAGCACGATCTCGGCCACGTTGCGCGCGGCGTCGGAGCCGGCGGCCATGGCCACGGAGCAGTCGGCTTCCTTAAGCGCCAGCACGTCGTTGACGCCGTCGCCCGTCATGGCCACGGTGTGCTCGCGACGCTTGAGCGCCTGCACAAGCTCGCGCTTCTGCTGCGGCGTCACACGACCAAAGACGTGATAGCGGTCCACCGCTGCGTCAATCTTGGCAGGCGTATCGAGCGTCGTGGCGTCCACATAGGCATCGGCCCCCGGCACACCCACCACGCGCGCGATCGACGACACCGTGCGGGGATCGTCGCCGCTGATCACGTTGAGGGTCACGCCCTGCTCGTTAAAGTAGCCGATGGTCTCGGCGGCCGAGGCGCGAATCTCGTCGCGGATGGTCACAAAGCCCACGGGCTCGGCCTCGCCCACCATATCACCATCGGGCGTAAAGCCTTCCACGCAGGCCACCACGAGCACGCGGCAGGTGTCGGCAAGCTCTGCCACACGGTTCTCGACCTGCGCAAAGGCGCGCTCCGAAAGCACAAACTGTGCCGCGCCCATCACATAGGAGCCCTGCACAAACGAGGCGCCGCTCCACTTTTTGGACGATGAGAATGGGATGACCGACAGCGGCTCGGACACCTCGACCGGACGGTCAGCATAGTAGTTGAGCAGCGCCTGGCAGGTCTCGTTGGCATCCGCCGAAGTCGCGCGCGCCACGTTAGCGAGCGCAAAGTCGAGCACCGTGGTATCGACGGGAACAGCTGCCTCGTCCGAGTCCGCGCCAAAGCCCACACCCTCAACAGGCAGCGGATAGGTGCCCTCGACTTCCATGCGACCCGAGGTGATGGTGCCCGTCTTGTCAAGGCACAGCACGTCGACGCGAGCGAGCGTCTCGATGCAGTAGAGCTGCTGCGCCAGCACCTTGCGGCGCGCCAGGCGCACCGTGGCGATGGCGAGCACCGACGACGTCAACAGCACCAAACCCTGAGGAATCATGCCCAGCAGGGCGCCCACCGTGGACAGCAGCGCCGAAGAAGGCGCGCGACCAGCTAGCAGCTCGGAGAAGCACCACGATAGCGCGCTATCGCCCGGCATACCGGCGGCATCCCACAGCTTGCTCACACTCGAGGCGAACAGCGCCAGGCCCAGCGGAATCATGATGATGCTCGCGAAACGCACGATGGCGTTGAGCGCGTTCATGATCTCGGAATTGACCTTTTTGACGTACTTAGCCTCGTTGTTGATCTTGGCCACGTAGTTGTCGGCGCCGACGTGGATCACGCGGGCGCGCAGCAGGCCCGAGTCGATAAAGCTGCCGCTCATGAGCTCGGAGCCGGGCTGCTTCTTAATGAGGTCGCTCTCGCCCGTCAGCAGGCTCTCGTTAACGAGCGCCTCGCCCGACACCACCACGGCATCGGCGGGGATCTGGTCGCCGCGCCCCAGGCGAATGATATCGTCGAGCACGATCTGGTCCAGGTCGAGCTCCACCTCGGCGCCGTCACGCACGGCAATAGCCTTCTTGGAGGTGAGCAGCGTGAGCTTATCGACCATCTTCTTGGAGCGCATAGACTGAATGACGCCAATAGCGGTGTTGAGGAACACCACGAACAGAAACGTCAGATTCTTAAACGAACCGGTCATAATGACCAGAATCGCCAGGATAACGTTGATTAAGTTAAACAGCGTGCAGAGGTTTTCGATGATGAGCTCGCGGACCGACTTGGTCTTGAGCTCCATGTTGCGGTTGATCTTACCGGCGGCGATGCGCTCCTCGACCTCGGCGGTCGAAAGTCCGCGCTCGATATCCGTTGCTGCCATACCACGTCCCATCACGTCGCGTCGGTATAAGAAAAACCGCCCGGACCATGCGAGGTTCGGACGGTCTTACGTTCGATGGTGCCCCATGTTGGATTCGAACCAACGGCCTTCTGCTCCGGAGGCAGACGCTCTAATCCCCTGAGCTAATAGGGCGAACGGAATGCATTATACCCAAGTGCGCCATGGGCTATCAAAATAAAAGAAAAAGCTTTGCAATTCCGAGGAAGACGCGCCGCATCGGCACACTTTAGAAGGCAAAAGTGAGTCAGATAGTATAAACTCTCATGCACCATATATACACGGCTCGCGATGCGGGCCGTTTTTGCAAAGGATATCCATCGAGGTGAGAGGCACACCATGATTGCAATTTTAAAGCAGAGCGCCAGCGACGAGGCCGTCAGCCACATCGTCAGCTGGATTGAAAAGAAGGGCCTAAAGACCGACGTCTCGCGCGGCGAGAACGAGACCATCATCGGCCTGGTGGGCGATACGACCAAGATCGACCCGTTCCTGCTGGAGTCCATGGACGTCGTCGAGCGCGTGCAGCGCGTCTCCGAGCCGTTCAAGCGCGCCAACCGCAAGTTCCATCCCGAGGACTCCGTCATCGACTGCGGCCACGGCGTCAAGATCGGCGGCGACCAGTTCCAGGTCATCGCCGGCCCCTGCTCCGTCGAGGGCGAAAACCTCATCCGCATCGCCCGCCGCGTGAAGGCCGCCGGCGCCACGATGCTGCGCGGCGGCGCCTACAAGCCCCGCACCTCCCCGTACGCCTACCAGGGCATGGGCCCCGCCGGCCTGGACCTGCTGTGCGAGGCATCGGCCGAGCTCGATATGCCCATCGTCACCGAGATCATGGACCCGCGCGACGTGCAGATCTTCCTGGACAAGAAGATCGACGTCATGCAGATCGGCGCCCGCAACGCGCAGAACTTCCCCCTGCTCAAGGAGGTCGGCAAGACCAAGACCCCGATCCTGCTCAAGCGCGGCATGTCCGGCACGATCGACGAGCTGCTCATGGCTGCCGAGTACATCATGAGCGAGGGCAACGACAACGTCATCCTGTGCGAGCGCGGCATCCGCACCTTCGAGACCCGCACCCGCAACACCTTCGACCTCAACGCCGTGCCGGTGCTGCACCACCTGTCGCACCTGCCCGTCGTCGCCGATCCCAGCCACGCCACCGGCTACACGCGCTACGTTGAGCCCATGGCGCTCGCCGCGACCGCCTGTGGCGCCAACGGCCTGGAGATCGAGGTCCACGACGAGCCGAGCCGCGCCTGGTCCGACGGCGCTCAGGCCCTCACCCCCGACCAGTTCGACGACACCATGCGCCGCATCCGCGCCATCCGCGAGGTCGTCTGCCAAGAGACCGTTCAGGAGTAGCCCATGGGTACGGTGAGAAACGCGCGCGTTAACCAGGGTGGCCCCAAGTGCGCCGGCATCGTGGGCCTGGGCCTCATCGGCGGCAGCTTTGCCCGCGGCTATGCGCAGGCGGGCGTCCGCGTGCTGGCCTGGGACCCCGACGACGACGTCATGACGGCCGCGAGCATGGGCACCGTCGCCGGCGAACTCAACGACGAGACGCTCGGCGAGTGCGACATCATCGTCCTGGCCTGCTACCCCGAGGCTTGCATCGAGTGGCTCGAGGCGCATGCCCAGGCGCTCGCCGACGCCACCGATACCGAGGCCATCATGGGCCCCGTGGTGATCGACACCGTGGGCGTCAAGGGCATCGTGTGCGAGCGCGCCTTTAAGCTCGCCCGCGAGCACGGCTTTTACTTTGTGGGCGCGCACCCCATGGCGGGCACGCAGTTCTCGGGCTACGCGCACTCCCGCGCCGACCTATTCCAGGGCGCACCGCTCGTGCTCGTGCCGCCCGCGGTGGACGACGCACTTAAGCTGGAGCTTTTGGGGCAGGTGCGCGAGATGGTGCGCCCCCTGGGCTTTGGCAAGTTCAGCGTGACCAGCGCCGCCGAGCACGACCGCGTGATCGCCTTTACGAGCCAGCTCGCACACGTCGTCTCCAACGCCTACGTCAAAAGCCCGACCGCCCAGGTCCACCACGGCTTTTCGGCCGGCAGCTACCGTGACCTCACCCGCGTGGCACATCTCAACCCGCAAATGTGGTCCGAGCTCATGATCGACGATGCCGACGCGCTCGCCTTCGAGATCGACCATCTGATCGAGTCGCTCGGCGCCTACAGCCGCGCCCTCAAGG
>CAKUCJ010000099.1 GCA_934643435.1 uncultured Collinsella sp. | reverse complement strand
TGGCTGAGCCCGATGGAGTACCGCAGGAAGCTTGGATACGCCTAGGCGCGGTCCAGGAAATCGTCCGCACCCCCTTTTGCGGCCCAGGTGGCGCAAACAGTCCCTATTTCACCGCAACTGCGTTGAGGCGTGGCCGGGGTACAAAGATGCGGTGCCGTTTGGAGGAACAGACCGGAAGCAGGGGGTCGATTCCTCCAGACGGCACCGCATTTGTTTTGGCGCTCTGGGCTATGTTGAAGAGTTTAATCGGTCAAGAAAAAGCGGCTCGGAGGCGTGTCGCTT
This sequence comes from uncultured Collinsella sp., assembly GCA_934643435.1. Taxonomy (GTDB): domain Bacteria; phylum Actinomycetota; class Coriobacteriia; order Coriobacteriales; family Coriobacteriaceae; genus Collinsella. Next base: position 5,278 of record CAKUCJ010000099.1, on the reverse strand, counting down.
CCGTCACGTTCTATCAGCATACAAGACGGTTTCGGTTCTTGTCCGTGACGGAAACGGCACGCTTTCGAGCCGCTTCAAAAAGAGGGCGCGGTCTAGGTCGCGCCCTCCACGATAGAGAGCTACTTACTAGCCGCGGACCTTCTTGACGACGTCCATGGCCTCGCGGGCGATCTGCTCGACCTTGGAGAAGTCGCCGTCGGCGAACAGGGCCGGCTTGACCATCCAGGTGCCACCACAGGCGATGATGGCGGAGGAGCTCAGGTACTCCTCGACGTTAGCGGTGCTCACGCCGCCGGTGGGCATAAAGCGGTGACCGACAAACGGCGCGGCGAGGGCCTTGATGGTGTTGAGGCCGCCGTACTGGGCTGCCGGGAAGAACTTGGTGACCTTGAGGCCCAGGTTGACGGCAGCGGTGACCTCGGAGGGGGTCACGGTGCCGGGCAGCACAGGCAGGTCGATGTCGATGCAGTGCTTGACGACGTCCTCGTTGTAGCCCGGGGAGACGATGAACTTGGCACCGGCGGCACGGGCCTGCTCAACCTGCTCGACGGTCAGGACGGTGCCGGCGCCCACGCACATCTCGGGCTCGGCCTCGGCCATGGCGGCGATGCACTCGGCGGCGCAAGCGGTGCGGAAGGTGACCTCGGCGGACTTCATGCCGGCGGCCATCAGGGCGTGAGCGAGCGGAGCGGCGTCCTCGACCTTGTCGAGCACGACGACCGGCACGATGCCCAGGGACTCAAGCGTGGTGTAGAACTGATCGAACATGATGTTCCTTTCGATATGCGGCGCGTGAGCGCGTAATTGCCAGGTGATTGGCCTTAGCCGGCTTTGGGATGGTTATCGGAGGCACTGCTTGGGGTCACAAGCAATTCCAAAGCCGGCTACTCGGCCAGTCGTGAAGGAATGCCAGGTGGAGCCGGAATGGGACTAAGTGGTTCTACCTGGCCGGGGAAAGCGGGGAGCGGGCTGCAGGGGTATGGGTATGGGAAACTGCAGCCCGCGGAATGGGGAACGAATTAACGGGCGACGCGGGTGCCACCGTCGGCAGCATTTGCCACGGCGGCGATCTCGTCGGCGGTCACCAGGTTGGAATCGCCCTTGATGGTGAGCTTGAGAATCGAGGCCGCGATGGCGTAGTTGACGGCGTCCTGCGGGTCGAAATCGTTGATGAGGGCATGGACGAGGCCGGCGTTGAAAGCGTCGCCAGCGGCAACGCCCTCAAGCACGTGCACGTCGTGTGCAGGAGAGAACCAGTGCTCACCGCTCTCGGCGTCATAGAGCATGCCCATCCAGATAGAACGCTCGACGCAGGAGATGTTGCGGACGACCGAGGCGACCTTCTTGCAGCCGTACTCGGCGCAGATCTGACGGGCCATCTCGACGTAGGTGTCGCGCTCCTCGATGCCGTGGGCAAGGGAGCCGGAGACACAGGTCATGCCGAGGCCGGCAGGTGCGTCCTCGTCGTTGGCGATGCAGATGTCGACGAGCGGCAGGAGCTCCTTCATGGTTGCCTGTGACTTCTCGGGCGACCACATCTTGCCGCGGTAGTTAACGTCGCACACGGTGGTGATGCCCTTGGCGCGGCAAGCGGTGAGGGCATCCTTGCAGGCGGCGGCCATCTCGTCGGAGACAGCGGGCGTCACACCAGAGAAGTAGAAGACATCGATGCCCTTGAGGATCTCGTCCCAGTCAAAGACGTCGCGCTTGGCCATGTTGATGGCCGAGTACTTGCGGTCGTAGACGCAGCCGTTGCCGCGCTGCGAAGCGCCGACCTCAAACACATAGGAACCAAGACGATCGCCCTGACGCACGACGCGCGTGGTGTCGACGTCGTAGACCTTCAGCGAGCGCAGGGCGCACTCGCCCAGGCGGTTGGCCGGAACGACGGAAACGTAAGCGGCCTTGTCGCCCTGGTAGGCCAGGGAAAGCGCGGTGTTGGCCTCGGCGCCGCCGTAGCGGACGTCGAACTCGGTGGCTTGCTCAATACGCAGGTGATCTTTGGGCGAGAGCCTCATCATGATCTCGCCGAAGGTAAGAACTGTTTTACCCATGGTCGCGTAGCTCCTTCTTGTCTGTGCGTACACCTTTGCTATGGCGTTGGCACGGAGGTGCCAAGACGGTAGGGTGCATCTTTGCACCTCCGTGCCAACGCTTACCGAAATCGGTTTACGAAATCGGTTTCGTTTCGACTTGTAGTATACTCACCTACAACGTTTTGCAAGCGAGATTTTTAAAAAAATGCCTAAAATGGCTAAGATTGCCGACACATGGGAAACGGGGTGCGCCATGGCGCAGATGAGAATCAAAGACATTGCCGCCGAGGCGGGCGTGAGCCCGGCCACCGTTTCGCGCTACCTCAACAACCGTCCCGGTCAGATGACCGAGGAGACCCGCGCCCGCATCGCCGAGGTCATCGAGCGTACGGGCTATCGTCCCCGCGCCGCCGCACGCAACCTGCGCAGCTCGCGCACCAACCTCATCGGCGTGATCCTGGCCGACATCGCCAACCCGTTCTCGAGCGCCATGCTCGAGGGGCTTTCCGCCAGTGCCGCCGCGCGCGGCTGCTCGCTTATGACGGCCATCAGCGGCAACGACCCTGCCAAGGAGGCCGAGTCGCTCACCAGACTCATCGACGCGGGCGTGGACGGCTTGGTCGTTAACACCTGCGGCGGCAACGACGGGGCGATCGCCGCGGCTGCGGGACGCTTGCCGGTCGTGCTGCTCGACCGCGACATCGAGGACGGCGGCATCGACTTGGTGACGTCTAACAACCGCGAGCTCGTCGCCGGCCTGGTCGACGCCCTGGCTGCCGCGGGTAGCGAGCGCCTGTGCCTGCTCACCGAGGCAAGCGACGACAGCCCCGTCCGCCGCGAGCGCGCCGAGGCTTTTACCGACGAGCTCTCGCGCCGTGGTCTTGCCGGCGAGGTCGTCACCCTGGCCGACGGTGGCGCCGAGGGCATCAGTCGCCTGGACGAGACCATTCGCGATTACGCAGGTAAAAAGCTCGGTCTTATTGCCGTCAACGGCCTGGTCTTCTTGCGCCTGACCGAGGCGCTGGCCCAGCTTGGCCCCTCGCTGCCGGCGGGTCTTAAGATTGCGACGTTCGATGATTACCCCTGGAACCACGTGCTCTTTGGTGGCGTGACTACAGCCGCGCAGGACACCCTGGCGATTGCCGAGCGCGTCGTCGAGCGTCTGTCCGAGCGCATCGACGTCGTCACCACCACGGTAGGCGAGGCCGCAAAGCTCGCGCCCAAGCGCATCGAGATCCCCGGCCACATCGAGTCCCGAGCCTCCACTTCGCGCTAAGCCACCGAGCCGCACTTGCCAGCTCACGCACGTTTTTTGAGCGCCTGACACGCTTTAACCCTGCGGAAACATTTTTCTGCGATAGTATCTGCGATATAGAACAGTCGAAACCCGCCCGAAAGAAAGGGGAGCGACATGAACCAGCAGAACATCGATTACGTACTCCGCTCCGTAGAGCAGCGTGACATCCGCTTTGTGCGTCTGTGGTTTGTCGACATTCTCGGTCGCCTCAAGAACTTTGCCATCAGCCCCGAGGACCTCGAGGTCGCTTTTGAGGAGGGCATTGGCTTTGACGGCTCGGCCATCGAGGGCTTTGCCACGCCCGAGGAAGCCGACATGCTCGCGTTCCCCGACGCCTCGACCTTCCAGATCCTGCCGTGGCGCCCGAGCCACAACGGCGTCGCCCGCGTGTTCTGCGACGTGTGCACTCCCGATCGCAAGCCCTTCGCCGGCGATCCGCGCGATGCCCTGCGCCGCATGTTCCACAAGGCCGAGAAGGCCGGCTATCTGCTCAACGTGGGCGCCGAGCTGGAGTATTACTATTTCCCCGACGAGCATACGCCCGAGCCGCTCGACAACGTGGGCTACTTTGACCTTTCGGTGAGCGACGCCGCCCGCGACCTGCGCCGCAACACGGTCCTTACGCTCGAGAAGATGTCCGTGCCCGTGGAGTACACCTTCCACGCCGCTGGCCGCTCGCAGCACGGCATGAGCCTGCGTCACGCCGAGGCCCTGAGCATGTCCGACGCCATCACCACGGCCAAGCTCATCATTAAGCAGCAGGCCTACGAGAGCGGCTGCCACGCCTCCTTTATGCCCAAGCCGCTGGCGGGCGAGGACGGCAGCGCTATGTTCCTGCACCAGTCGCTGTTCGACCACGACGGCAACAACGTCTTTTGGGGCGAGGACGACGAGAAGTACCATCTCTCCGACGTCGCCAAGCACTACATGGCCGGCATTCTGGCGCACGCGCGCGAGATCAGTGCCATCACCAACCCCACCGTCAACTCGTACAAGCGCATCACCACCGGTGGCGACTCCGTGCCGCAGTACGCCACGTGGGGCCTGCGTAACCGCGCGAGCATGGTCCGCATCCCGGTCTACAAGCCCGGCAAGCAGCTGTCCACGCGCATCGAGCTGCGCAGTCCCGATCCCATGGCCAACCCGTACCTGGTCAACACCGTTACGCTGGCTGCTGGTCTCGACGGCATCGAGCGCAAGCTGGAGCTTCCGCCCGAGGCCACGGCCGAGACGCTCAAGCTCACCGACCGTCAGATGCTCGAGGCCGGCTACGCACCGCTGCCGCGCTCGCTCAAAGAGGCGCTCGACGTGTTTGAGGACTCGCAGTTTATGAAGGATGCCCTCGGCGAGCACATCCACAGCTTCTTCCTCAAAAAGAAGCGCGACGAGTGGCATAAGTTTGAGTCCACGATTACCGAGTGGGAGATCAAGCACTACCTGGCGAACTCCTAATCGCGCTGGCTTGTTCCAGTACGATTGAGCTTATTTCTTTGGAGGCCGATATGTCCGAAAAGAGTGCCCTGTTCATGGCGCGCACGACGCGCTTCCACGAGTTTGCCCGCAGCCTGACGACCACCCTGGGTGTCGAGGTGAGCCTGGCCACTCCCGATTCGCCGACTGCGGCGCACGACTTTGACCTGCTGATCCTCGATTCCGACGGTATCCGCAGCGACCGCATCGATCAGATTGCCAAGTGGCTCGACGATCGCGGCGGCGTTCCCATGCTGGTGATCGTCGACGATGAGGCGCTCGGCACCCTGCGCCTGCCGAATCACGCGCATGCCGACTTCGTATGCCCCACGGCGACGCCCAACGAGCTCAAGGCTCGTGCGCAGCGCCTCATGGGCGAGGAGGAGACCGTCACCGCCGACGACGTGCTCAACATCGACAACCTCGAGATCAACCTGGCTACCTACCAGGTGACGCTCGACGATGAGCCCATCGA
>CAKUCJ010000098.1 GCA_934643435.1 uncultured Collinsella sp. | reverse complement strand
GGTATCGCGCGCGTACTAAGACCCATTCTCCATTAAAATGGTTCTCCGGACATCTAAGCGGGTGGGGGTTACCATGAGGGACCTGGGAGACACAACCGCATATTTGCGCCGGGGCATACGGGAGATTCTGTGCCTGGCGCTTTTCTTTTTCACGTTTTTGGCCGGCGAGTACTTCTTTGACGTACGCGTGGCTGAGTTTGTGCCAGCGAACGAGGTTGTTGTCTACGAGAGCATCGTCGTCGGCGCGAGCGTGATTGGCTATTTTGTGCGTCCTCTCCTGTACTATCGCCGTCCCCAGGCAATCGATGCAACGAGCGATATGACGGGCGTGCTGCTGGTGTCGGCATTGCTGCTGCTGATTATGGCGGCGCAGTTTCAGGTCGTGATTGCGGGCGGCTTGGTGGCGTGCTGCGCTCTGGGCTACTGCGGATCGACCGCCCATGCCAATCTGGCGCGGCGTTTTGCGCAGACGCCTTGTCTGGCACGTGCCGTGGCGGTTTCTTATGCTGCGGGCATTTTGGTACAGGTGCTCAACCATATGGTGATGCCTGTGGGCATTCCTCAACAGTTTGTCCTTATCGCCTGTGCGATTGCGCTGGTTGGGCTGCTTCACGGTACCCGCCGAGCTAAATTGCGCGATGAGTCTGCGCCCGAGTTCGAAGCCGAGATTGCCGAGCTATCGGTCGATGCGTCGGAGCATGGCGCCAAGTGGCGCGATAATCCCGAGGCAAAGGCGGCCTTCCAAGGTGCCGTAGTGCGCTTGACGGTGGCGACCGCCTGCCTTACCGGCGTATTCGCGGCTCTCAACGCCGGTCTTACGACCTCGCATGCCGCCGGCGCCATCGATCTTGGTGACTGGCCGCGCTTGCTGCTGGTTGTGAGTGCACTTGCCGCCGGCGCCCTGTATGACCTGCGAGGACGCTCGTATATGAATATCATCATGACGTGCGCTGCCATGCTGTCCACGCTCTCGTTCTTCGTGCTTATCACCGATGGCAACGGCGGTAATGCGCTCGCCGCCACGATTATCTTTTACCTGGGCACGGGCTTTTTCGTGGTGTTCTTCACCGCGAAGTTCGCCGCGATTTCGATGTATGCGCGCTGGTCGTATTTGTGGCCGTGCATGGGCCGCGTCATCAACAACATTTGCTCAATGCTTGTGACGGCGCCGGCGGTGGCGATCATCTCGAGCCAAAACGTGCTAATGGCGGTGGGTGTCGTACTCGTGCTGTTTGTCGGCATTGCGATCTCGCTGCTGGGACAGTTTGGACAAGGCGTTGAGGACGAAGCGGATCACAGAGGCCTGGCGTTTGCCACCGACGATCTTGGCAAGAGCCGTGTGCCCGATCAGACCGACGCGGTGCCCCTGGAGACGCCGGAGCTTTCGTTTGACGATCGACTCGACGGCTTTGTAGCCGCCTTTGGACTCACCAAGCGCGAGCGCGATGTGCTGGAGGCGTTGGTCGTTTCGGACGACAGCGTGCAGGACGTGGCGGCGGCGCTCTTCCTTTCGCGTTCTACGCTCTACCGCCACATCGCCTCGATCAACAAAAAGACCGGTGCCGCCTCGCGCGTGGCCCTCATCAACTTCTTCTGGTCCTGGACGCCCCAAGACTAGCCAACCACCACAAAGGGGACAGGCACCTTTGTGGTGGTTTTTTACCTGCAAAAATATGAATATGAGACATTTGTCACCTGCCGTTTTGGCGCTCAAAGGCATATGAATGTGATGTTGAGCAAGGCAGTACGGAAGGGGTGCGTCTATGGCGTCTCGGGGTTGCGCGTCTAATAAAATTGCGGGCGCGCTTATCGCCGTGGTTGTTGTTGCCGCGGCGGTGACACTCATGCGAGCTTACGGCGCCGGCGCCCATGGCGCTCAGGGAAAGACTGCCGCACAAGCATCGCTCAATGATTGTGCCGCCGCTCCGGTGGCGGTCAAGCTTATCGAGGACGGAGAGGCACGGACGGTCTATGAGACCGACGATGCCGAGCTGGTCGCATCGACCTTTGCCGCGCTCGACGGCTGCATCGTGGGAGATGAGGTGGATGAGCGGATGAGCGACGCCGGCTGTACGCTCGTTTTTGTCTATGCGGACGGCTCGGAGCGATCGGTGGAGCTCGAGGGCAAGAATATCGTGCTCGACAAGACGGCATATCGCCTCGACGGTGCCGAGGAACTGTGGCGACAGCTAGCCGCCATCAAGAACAGCCAATGAAATGAGGGGTGTACGGGATGAGTGACTTGAGATTCTGTCCGGCGTGTGGGGCGCAGCTGCCTCGGGTTGCCGGTGTGCCGATGCGGTTTTGCCCGGGGTGCGGTGTTCGGCTTGAGGGCGTTGCATGCGGCCCGGATGCCACGGGGTCTGTGAATGATGCGACTGACGATGATGGCGCGGGTGAAGGTTGCGAGCCGAGCGTGGCCGTGCCGGCAGATGCGCCAACGCGGAGTGCCGAGGCCGCGTCACCATCTGGCAGCACAGTCTCGGCGGACGCTCCTCGCGCCGGCGAACTTGAGCTCCATACCGCATGCGATGCTTCTGGAGGCCAGGCGCTCGCGCAGGTGGCGTTGCCGCGGGGATGGCGTATCGAAGAAGCGCATCTTGAGCGTAGCGGTAGCTTCGACTGCCCGATTTCGGTTGGGGTGACGGCGGCGGGCCCGGCGGGCGAGCGGATTGTGTACCGCTCCGAGCTCTGCTACGTGGATGCGGGCGCCGTTGCCAAGCGTATCCCCACGCAAACCGAGCGCAAGGCGTTTATGCACGTGGAGGCGGCTTGCGACGAGTTGGCCCAGGTCTGCGCGGCACAGCTGGACGCACGGGCGGAGGTTGTGGCCGAGCAGCCGTACCCATCGAGTGCGGCGGTCGATATCGAGCACGAGCGTGCCCGCGTAAAGCGCGAGGCGGCAAACGACTTTGCGATTCAGGGCTTTACGATGGAGCCGAGCGATGTGATCTATGAGTGCCGCATGCGTAGATACCGGATCGCGGGCGCCCCGGTGCCCACCGAGCTTGCGGTGGCTGCCAAAGTCGAGGGCTATGTGGCCTCGATCGGCGGAGTCGCGGGCTCTATGGGTAAAGGCATCGCCGCCGGGGCCGAGGCGCTGCTGGGCGCGGGCCTTTCGAGCGGGCTCATCGGCGGCGTTCTGGGCAAGCGCCTGCGCGAGCGCCAGGCGGCGGCAGCGGCGGGGCAGAGCGTCGTGCAAGAGCAGGCTACGGATCAAGGCGATTGCCCAGACGAGGCACCATTTAAGCTGGGGGCGGCCGACCTGTTGCAGTGGCGTATCAGGGACAGCTTCTGCTTGGTTGCGCCAGAGGGCCGTCTGGACGAGGCGGCCTCTACGGCGCTTGCCTCAATGGCATCGACCCTGCGGCTCAACCCGGAGCTTGCGCGCGAGGCATGCGCTCAAAAGCAGCAGATGGTGCTTGAGCAGCGCCAACGTACGCAGATGAATATCGCCCAGCAGCAACAGCAGTTTGCAGCCTGGCAGCAGATGCATGCCTCGCAGCAGGCGGCGTTCGACAGCTACCAGCAGGCATGGTTCGACCGCAGCGATCGTCAGCACGCCGCGAACATGGCAGCCAGCGCGGCCAATTTCTCCAGCGCGGGCGTGGGGACGGGCGCGGCCTCGTATTCCGATGCCATTCGCGGAGTTAACCATTACACCAGACCCGACGGCACCGATGTCGAGGTTTCGGTGATGGCAGACCAGGCTTGGGTGAACGGTTCGGGCGATGTGATTGGCACGCGCGATGGCTTTGAGCCCGGCTTTGGCTGGACGGAACTGCCTCGTCAATAGCGTGAGCGGGCTATGTCTGAATCGATGCCGGGCGTGTTTCTCGGCACCGTGATAAAGAACGGGAAAGGAACAACGATGAGGGAGACGGTTATTTCGCGCACGGCGTTTGTCGTGGCGGCGGGAACGGCGCTGCTGACGCTTGCGGGGTGCGGTGGACAGCAGGCGCAGGATACGACGGGTTTTAACGACGACCGCCCGGTAAAGGACAAGATGGACGCGGGCTCGTCATCGGGCGATTCCGGCGATGCGGGCGGCGGCGCGGATACGGACGGCGGCTCGACGGATGCGTTCGATACGTGGTCGGATGACTGCTGGGATGCGCACCGCAACATCAGCATCGCGGCATTACTCGAGCTTAAGGGCTGGCAGCTGCAGGAATTTGCCTCGCAACAGGGCTATATCTGGCAAGATGCGCTCGAGATGTACGAGAACGAGGCCGGCCGCGTGCTCAGCGTCTGCAATATCAGCAAAGACGGCGCGACCGAATGGCTCGGCGAGGATGAAATCGGAAAGCTCGACAAGGGCGGAACCGGGAGCACCGTGATGTTTACGCTGCAACTTGCGGGCTATTTGAGCTGCGAGGACGTTATCGCGGGCTTTTCGGTGCCGGTCGAGGACCGAGCGCAGATCACCTCGGGCTCGTGGATCGCGTGCGTTTACGGTTCCAACATGGCGCGTCACGTTGCCATGGTGAGCCCGATGGAAAATGGCGACTATCGCCTGGACCTCATTACCGAGGAGGCTATCAAGACCGGTACGTTTACCCAGGGCGGCGGTGCCCCCACGATTGACGAATTTTGGCAGGAGAAGACCGGGCGCGCGCTCGGCTAAGCGCGACGCGGCCAATAACATAGCGAGGGACGAACATGATGAACGAGATGACGATGAGCCGTGCGGCCTTTGTGGCGGGCGCGGGCGCGGCGGCTTGCGCGCTGGCTGGCTGCTCGGGCACTACGGGCGGCGCCAAGGCGGCGAGCACGGCGGACGCCGCCTGCGTGGACGACAATGCCAACGTGACGGTCTATGCCGCAATCAACCTGGGTGGTGCCGATCTGGTGCGCCTGCTCAAACATCAAAATTATGAGTGGCAAGGCGAGAACGTGGGCTACGGCGCCGTCGATGACGCGGGATTTTTCGCCTTTACCTTTTCCAAGGTTTCGGACGATGTGGACGAACTTGCAAATAGCGCGATACCGTTTTCGGAGTCCGAATACGAGGAGCTTGAACCGGGCGGCGGAGACGAAAACGTCGCGATTCTACTCTCGGTAGGAGGCTATACGAAGGGCGAACGGGCACTCATCGGTGCGATTGGCGACGCAGCGATGGTGCAGGAGAAATGCACGATTGACGATGCTTTGTATTGGCTGGTCAAAGCGCTTGACGGCCACCGTTACGTGATTATGGCCGACGACACCGAAGACGATGGCGACAGCGCTCATGACATCTATATCTACAACGAGGCTTTTATTCGCACCGGCTACCTGAGCGGCGGCGACCAGATCGATATCGACGAGCTCTGGAGCCGCCTGGCCAACGCCTCATAGCGCACCAAAACCACCACAAAGGGGACAGGCACCTTTGTGGTGGTTTTGCCGGTTGCAGACTCGGCAAAGCGCGACCGCATCGACGTCCTGCCTGCGCTAAACTGGAGGGCACGTACGCGATTACGAGAGGAGCCCGCATGGAGGCTTACAAGCAAGAGTTCATCAAGTTTATGGTCGAGTCCGACGTTCTTAAGTTCGGCAGCTTTACGCTCAAGAGCGGCCGTCAGTCCCCGTTCTTTATGAACGCCGGCGCCTACGTGACGGG
>CAKUCJ010000097.1 GCA_934643435.1 uncultured Collinsella sp. | reverse complement strand
TTTCTAGTCCGTACCGCGGAGAATCGAACTCTGTGCAGGGCGCGGGCGTAAAGAAAACGCGTAAGCGTTTTTAGCCCGCGGGCGAGGACGCCGGCAGGCGGCCGAAGCCAGAATCGCCGCTCAAGCCGGGTCGTACTTTCCGCCCCACTCTCAACTCCAAAACCTGTGCCCCTCCATCACAAAACTGGGTAGAAGATAACCAAAACGCAATCGCAGGAGGTCAACATGACTGCAGAAGATAAGGCAAAGAACGCCGGCAAGGTCGCGCTCGTCTTGGAGGGCGGTAGTTTTCGCGGGCAGTTTACCGCCGGCGTGCTCGACGTCCTCATGGAGGCCGGCGTCGAGATCCCGGCGGTGTACGGCGTGTCGGCCGGAGCCCTCAACGGTGTCAACTACAAGTCACACCAGATCGGCCGCACCAACCGAGTCAATTTGACCTTCTGCAACGACAACCGCTACATGGGTGCGGCGTCGTTTGCGTCCACGGGCTCTATCGTGGGCTACGACTTTATCTTCAACGACGTCCAGGATCGCCTGGATCCCTTTGACAACGAGACGTTCGACGCGAGCCCCATCGAGATGTACGCCGTCGCGACGGACATGCTCTTTGGAACCGCCGCGTACCTGCCGGTCAAAAGCGCCGTACTCGACCTCGACGCCGTGCGTGCCTCGACCTCGTTGCCGCTGGTGACGCCGCCGGTCGAGATCGACGGGCATAAATACGTCGACGGCGGTGTGGCCGATTCGGTTCCCATCGAGCACGTGCTGGAGGAGGCGGGCTTCGACCGCGCGATCGTCATTGTCACGCAGGACCGCTCGTACGAAAAGAAGCCCTACGAGTTTATGCCTGCCGCGCGTGCGCGTTATGCCGACTACCCCTACCTGCTCGAGGCCATCGAGACGCGTCACGACCGCTACAACATCCAGCGCATGCACCTGTGGAAGTATGAGCGTGAGGGCCGTGCCCTGGTCGTCGCTCCGCAAAAGCCGGTCGAGGTCGGCCATGTTGAGCACGATCCGGCCAAGCTTCTGGACCTGTATATTCAGGGCCGCCAGGAGGCAAAGCGCTTGCTCGCGGAAATTCAGGAGTTTGTCGAGCGCTAGCGCCGCAACACTACGGCCCGTGGACGACATGTGCAGAAACTCTGGTCGGAGTCAAAATACCTGTTGACTCGGGCGGCGAGCGGGGTAATATGGACGGGTTACTTGCAGAGCCCCGTGAATCTCTGTAACAACACGTACTGTACATGGAGGAGTCTAAGTGATTTCGAAATCGACTCACTACGCCAAGCAGGGCGAGGTCCAGCGCAACTGGGTTCTCGTCGACGCCGATGGTGCTGTCCTGGGCCGTCTTGCCACCCAGATCGCAATGATCCTGCGCGGTAAGAACAAGCCCCAGTTCACGCCCAACAGCGACTGCGGCGACTTCGTTGTCGTCATCAACGCCGATAAGGTCCAGCTTACCGGTAACAAGGCCGACACGAAGACCTATTATCGCCACAGCGGCTACAACGGCGGCCTCAAGGCTGAGAGCTTCCGCCAGGCTATGGAGAAGCACCCGGAGAAGGTCATCGAGCGCGCCGTTCGCGGCATGCTGCCCAAGACCACCCTCGGCCGTGCCCAGATGACCAAGCTTAAGGTCTACGCTGGTGCCGAGCATCCGCACGCTGCCCAGAACCCCACGAAGATTGAGCTGGAGGCTTAAAGATGGCTGAGAACACCGTTGTCTACCAGGGTACCGGCCGTCGTAAGAACGCCGTCGCCCGCGTCCGTCTCGTCCCCGGCACCGGCAAGGTGACTGTCAACAAGCGTGACGCCGAGCAGTATTTCGGCCGTCATCAGCTCGTTGAGAACGCCCTTGCTCCCTTCAAGGTGACCGACACCGCCGGTCAGTTCGACGTTATCGCTCTGTGCGATGGCGGCGGCATCTCCGGTCAGTCCGGCGCTCTGCGCCTGGGCATCGCTCGCGCTCTTCTGAACGCTGGCGACTACCGTGCTGACCTCAAGAAGGCCGGTTTCCTTACGCGCGATGCTCGCGTGGTCGAGCGCAAGAAGTACGGCCTCAAGAAGGCCCGCCGCGCTCCCCAGTTCTCCAAGCGCTAAGGTTTTATCTCCTTACGAGATACAATGTACAAGCGGGGCCTGCCGATTGCTCGGCGGGTCCCGCTTTTCTTTTTCGACTAGGGTGGGCGGCTGTGTTTTGCCCACTTGGGAAGGAGCGATCCTATGCCCCAGAACATCTTCGGTACCGACGGCGTCCGCGGCGTCGCCAACGCCGACCTCTCGTGCGACCTCGCGTTTCGCCTGGGCCGCGCGGCGACCAAGTTCCTCGGTCCGGACATCTGCATCGGTCGCGACACGCGTCTTTCGGGCACCATGCTCGAGAGTGCCCTGACCGCCGGCATTATGGCCGAGGGTGGTCGCCCGCACTGCTGCGGCGTTATCCCTACGCCGGCTGTGGCGCTGCTCACCGTTCAGAACGAGCTTGACGGCGGCATCGTCATCTCCGCTTCGCATAATCCGCCGGAGTTCAACGGCATCAAGTTCTTTAGCCGCAAGGGTATGAAGCTTCCCGACGCGGTCGAGGAAGAGATCAGCGCCTGGGTCATGTCCGAGGAGGCCATGGCTGCCGACACGCTGCCGACTGGCGCCGGTGTGGGCCACATCATCAAGATGAAGGATGCTCGCAAGGCATACGTCGACCACGCCATCGATACGCTCGACGGCCTGAGGCTCGACGGCCTGGTTGTTGCCGTCGACTGCGGCCACGGTGCTTCTTGTCAGACCACGCCCGCCGCACTGCAGCGCCTGGGCGCCACGGTCCACGCCATCAACACCGATTACTGCGGCACCGACATTAACGTCGAGTGCGGCTCCACCCACCTTGAGCCCCTGCGCGAGCTCGTGCTGCGCACTCATGCCGACATCGGTCTGGCCCACGACGGCGACGCCGACCGCGTGCTGTTCGTGGACAGCGAGGGCAACGAAATCGATGGCGACTACATCCTGGCCATCTGCGGCTCCGACCTGGCTGCTCGCGGCAAACTCGCCAACTCCGAGATCGTCTCGACCGTTATGTGCAACCTGGGCTTCTCCATCGCCATGAAGGAGCAGGGCTTCGAGATGGTTCAGACCGCCGTGGGCGACCGCTATGTTCTTGAGCGCATGCTCGCGGACGGCGCCGTTATCGGCGGCGAGCAGTCCGGCCACATCATCTTCCTGGAGCACAACACCACCGGCGACGGCCTGGTGACCGCGCTGCAGCTGCTGGCCGTGCTCAAGCGCACTGGCCGCACGCTTGCCGACCTCGCCGGTATCATGAAGAAGTACCCGCAGGTGCTCGTCAACGTGCATTCCGACAACAAGGCCGGCCTGGACGACTGCCAGCCCATCTGGGATTCCGTCGCTGCCGCCGAGAAGGAGCTCAACGGACGCGGTCGCATTTTGGTGCGCCCGAGCGGTACCGAGCCGCTGGTTCGCGTGATGGCCGAGGCCGAGACGCATGAGCTCACGCAGCGCGTTGTCGACGACATCGTCGAGGTTGTCAAGCGCGAACTTCCCTAATGGTCAAAAACGGGTGCCAAGTGGTAAACTGTTAAAGTCATTTTGATTGATTGGTATGTCCGAGGGGGAGCATGTTCACTAAAGTCCTAAGGTCTTTTGGTATGCGTGGTCGAGTCCTTACGCTGGATGCTCCCATCTCGGGCGATGTCATTCCGCTTTCCGAGGTAAACGATCAGACGTTTGCCACCGGTCTCTTGGGCCAGGGCGTGGCGATTCAGCCAACGGGTACGCGCGTGATCGCGCCGGCGGACGCCAAGGTCGAAGCGATTTTTCCCACGGGTCATGCCGTTGCGCTTAACACGGTCGATGGCCTGGACGTGCTCATCCACGTTGGACTCGATACCGTTCAGCTCGAGGGCAAGCACTTTACCGTGCACGCCCAGGTGGGCGATATCGTCCATAAGGGCGATGTGCTTATCGAATTTGAGCGCGAGGCTATCGCGGCAGAGGGTTACGATGTGACGGTTCCCATCTTGGTATGCAACTCTGTTGAGTTCTCGAGTATCAAAGGCTCCATTGGCGAGCATGTCGAGGAGATGGACCAACTCATCGTCGCTCGCGAGCGCTAACAGGGCGCTTTGCCTTTAGCCTACAATTCAAACACGTTTACGGAGGGCGCCCTTGAAAGAGGACGCCCTCCGTGGCAAGATGGGATTTGTCCGGAGCTAAAAGGCTTTGGGTCACCGTGGACGGGCAGGGGCCTCGACGCGGCTAGACACGAGACACATACATTACGCGACCTCGCCCTGGTGGCCGCACACGTTGGTTGCGGCCGACGCGGGCCGCGGGCAAGTGCTTGTAAGGGGAGCCTTGCCTCTCTTCTACGAGAAAGGATGCGTAATGAAGATCATTAAAGCTAAAGACTACGAGGATATGAGCCGTAAGGCCGCCAATATCATCTCGGCGCAGGTTATCCTCAAGCCCGACTGTGTGCTGGGCCTTGCCACCGGCTCCACCCCGATCGGTGCCTACAAGCAGCTCGCTGCTTGGTACGAGAAGGGCGACGTCGACTTTGCCGAGGTCAGCACCTACAACCTGGACGAGTATCGCGGCCTTTCGCACGACGATCCCCAGAGCTATCACTACTTCATGCGTGAGAACTTCTTCGATCACATCAACATCGACCTGAACAACACGCATGTGCCCGACGGTTCCAACCCCGACGCCGCCGCTGCCTGCTCTGAGTACGACAAGATCGTCGCCGCCGCCGGTTACCCGGATCTGCAGTTGCTCGGCATTGGCAACAACGGCCACATCGGCTTCAACGAGCCCGATGACCACTTCTCCAAGGGCACGCACTGCGTCGACCTCACCGAGAGCACCATTCAGGCCAACAGCCGCCTGTTCGACAGCATCGACGATGTTCCCCGTCAGGCCTACACCATGGGTACCCAGACCATCATGTATGCCCGCATGATCCTAGTCGTCGCCAACGGCGAGGCCAAGGCTCAGGCCGTGCATGACATGTGCTATGGTCCGGTTACGCCCGCGTGCCCGGCTTCGATCCTGCAGCTGCACACCAACTGCGTTGTCGTTGCCGACGAGGCTGCTCTTTCGCTCTGCGAGTAGCGCGAGCCCGTCATCTCGACATAGCTTTGCCGAAGGCCTCCGCTTTGCGGGGGCCTTTTTGCTGTCCTTGTCATATGCTTGACCAAGAGCATGCCGCAAGCTTGACGGATGCCGGATGCCCAACAGCTTGATTCATTCCATACCAGATTCTATGCAAAAATGCCACTAAAAGGTCGCAGACGGTAGCGGGTGCTAGGCGAGTTGAATGACATAGCTGAACCGTGTCTATTTGAGTTACACTGCCACTGGGATGGGACAAGCCGACAAGCACATTTACCTGCTCAAAGACCGATTAGTCGGGGGATTAATAACAATCGGCCCTCGCTGTACAAAAACTTGCCGCTTGCGTACCGAAAGACAACCTAAAACACAAAGCCGCTCTATTCATAGTGCGGCTTGTATGGTCTTGCGGTTACGGTGTCCATACGGTCGAGTGGAGGAGCGGGCATGGTAAACGATTTGGATAGTATAGACGACCTCGAACTGATGCCGCTGGGCATGGATGCACTGGTCGATCGCGAGACGCTGGCCATGGAGCTATGGCC
>CAKUCJ010000096.1 GCA_934643435.1 uncultured Collinsella sp. | reverse complement strand
AACACTCTTATGGAACTCATAGAAATCGTTGAGGTTTTTGGCCTCGGCCAAAAAGTTGGTCTCCTCGCGAAACGAGGTCCACAGCTCTTCGACCACGCCATGCAGGTCCACAAACTGGTCGGTGTTGACGAACTTGGAAACGATGCGCACCACCGAACGGATGATGTCGATGTCCTGAGCCATCACCTGCTGCGCACCGGGGCGCTGCACCTTAACGGCCACGTCCTCGCCGGTCACCAGGCGGGCACGGTGTACCTGCGCGAGCGACGCGCTACCGAGCGGGTTGGGGTCGATCGCGTCGAACATCTGCCCCAAGCGCTGGCCGTACTCCTCTTCCAGACAGCGGAGCACCACCTCATACGGCACCGGCTCTACGTCGGAGCGCAGGCGACGCAGCTCGTCGCAAAACCGCTGCGGCAGAATCTCGGACCGGTTGGCCAGAATCTGCCCCATCTTGACGAACATGGGGCCGAGCTCTTCGAGCAGACGACGCAGGCGCACCGGCGTGAGGTTATCCCACACGCGATACTTTTTGATCAGGCGAACGATCTGCCCAATGCGCTCACGACGACCCGCCGGCGTGAGCTGGTATTCCTCGTCCGGCGCCATCGCGTCGGGCTCCTCGGGCACCATATCGACAGCGCGCGGCTTCTTGCGAGCGCCCGAGACGGCGGCCTCAACCTCATCGACAACCGCCGTCTCGTCACCCAAGGGATCTTGATTGTTGTAATCGGTGGTGGGATCTGCCATCTGCGCTGCTACTCGGCCTCTTCGGTGTCCTCTGCATCGTCGGGCTCAACGGACTCGACGGGCACCGAGGTCACGTTGTCCTCGACCGAATCGACGATGTCGCGCACGTGGGCCAAGAAGGCCGTGCGCTCGGGAGCGGTCATAACGCGGACGCGGGCCAGGATGAGCTCGTCGAGCACACGCTGCGCCGCGGTCTCGCCCTGCATGCCCAGGCGCTCGGACAGATCGGAGATGGTGCCGCCGGCCTGCTCGAACATGTCGGACACGCTGCGGGCGATATCGGGGGCACCGGCGTCCTTGCGAACCTGCTCGCCCTTGGTACTGAGATCGTTGAGAACCTTCTTGCTGCCCTCGACGGCGACGGCGGCGGCGCCGAAGCCCACGTTGATGGCACCGTTAACAAGCTGGTCGAGTTTCATAACCATGGTTGGCTCCAATCATGAACAACTGCATTGGCCTTCTTGTACCCAAGATTGAGCGAACGACACAAAATCGTTTTATCGCGAGGATAGAAATCGAGCGGGACAAAGCCTTTGACGGCGTTTGCCCCGCTCGCTCGCTGCAAGGTGGTCTTTACCTGACGTTATCGTTCATCGCGAAGGAGTTCTTCATGGCGCAGCTCGTGGTGTAGAGCACCTTGCCCAACAGGGCATCGGTCTCCACGCGCACGAGCTCGGCGAAGGCCTCGTTGGCGCGCGCGAGCTCGGCGGAAACCTCGGCCTCGGGCAGGGCGGCAACGGCGGCGTCAACATCGTGGAGCTGCTTGTGGCCCATGCCACCGACCTTCTCCTGGTAGTCCTCCACCGCGCGGCCGCACTCATGGAAGCGGACATCGGCCAAGGCACCGATCAGGCGATTCGCCCAGTAGAAGTTCTCGGAGGTCACGCGAGCCTGCGTGTCAGCGTAGTACTCGGGCATGGTCTCGACGTTGGCATACAGCGGGACCAGCGCGTTAAACGAATTGGAGCCAAATGCCATCCACTGCACGGCGCGATAGGCCGGCTGCGCATAGGGGCGAAGCTGCAACACGGCGAGCTGGCTGTTGCGGTTGATGCCGATGGGACGATAGGCGCCGCGCGTGGCCGGCGTGCCCTTGCTGCCGTAGCAGTCGTACTCCGTGCCCTGGTAGTGACTGGAGAGCACGTACTTAATGACCTCGATGGTCACCTTGCGCTCGGGCACGCGGCTCCAGGGGATGTCATCGCTCTCGGGCGTAAAGTCGGCGTCGGGGCCGTCCCACACGTCGCTGGGGTTGAGGCAGCGCTGCATGTACCAGGCGCGCGGCGTGTTGTAGACGTGATCGCTGTCGCTGTGCGAGCCAAAGGCCTCGCGCGGGTTAAAGACCGCAGCGGGGCCGTCACCCTCGACGCCCAGCGTCAGATCCAGATGCCACTCGGCCATCCAGGCGCGCAGGTCGGAAGAGCACATGTGGTCGGCCTGGTCGCCCTCGGCGTCATCCAGGTCAAAGCTGTCGATACCCAGTTGGTTGGGCATGGTCACATAGGCGTCGTCGGGCACGCGCTTGGCGATCCAGTGGTGGCCGCCAATGGTCTCGAGCCACCAAATCTCGTCCACGTCGCTAAAGGCGATGCCGTTGTTCTCGTAGGTGCCGTAGCGCTCGAGCAGATCGCCCAGGATACGCACGCCGTCGCGGGCAGACTTGGCGTACGGCAGCACCAGGGTCACCATGTCCTCTTCGCCCAGGCCGCCGGGCTGTGCCGGAACATAGCCGTCCTCGCCCTCGTTGCCCTTGGCGGGCACGTAGTCCACGAGCGGGTCGGCACCGCGGACGCGCTCGTTGGTGGTGAGCGTCTCGGTTGCAGACATGCCCACGTTGAGCTCATTGAATCCGGCCTCGGCCCAAATGCCGTGACCGGGGATGACATCGGGGACGCTCGTGTAGCGCATGGGGTTATCGGGCAGCTCGATCGTCAGGTGGCTCAGGACACTCGTGTAGACGCGCGGCTGCTCGTCGGGGTGCACCACGCGCATACGCTTGGGCTCAAACACCCCGTTGGACGAGTCCTCGTTGCGGGCAATCAGCGTCGACCCGTCATAGCTCGCGTTCTTACCAACCAAAATCGTTGTACACGGCATGCGCATCCTCCTTGAGCGAAGAAATCAAACGGCAACAGTGTATCGCTTCGACGCAAAAAGGGCGAAACCACAGTCGCCACGACCCCCTCGCAACCCCCCTGGTCAAAAAATGCCAAATATGAGTACTGTCACCAATTTAGTAGCAGCGATTTGCTCAAGTTCAGACGCTAGAAATCCCCACTTGTCCAAAAGCTGAGTGAAGTAATTCCCCAAAGGTCCAATAAAAGTGACTCCCTAACGATACTTAATATCATTAGGGAGTTAAATCAATCTCAAAAATATGTAACCAACAAGGCAACAGTACTCATATTTGGCATTTTTTGACCACGGGGTATCTAACCAACCCCCTAAACAGCCGCGAAACGCCTATTTCGCCGCGCGTTCGGCCGCCTCGATCACGTGCTTGGCGAGAATCGCCGTCGTCACGGCGCCCACGCCGCCCGGCACGGGGGTGATGGCGCCAACAACCGGCTCCGCAGCATCAAAATCGACGTCACCGACCAACTTGCCGGCAGCCTCGTCCCAGTTAATGCCAACGTCGATGACCGTCTGGCCCTCGCGGACCGCATCCGCGCCAATCGTGCGCGCGCGTCCAACCGCGGCAACCACAATATCGGCGGCACGGCACTCGGCAGCAAGGTCGCGCGTGTGCGTGTGGCATGTCGTCACGGTAGCATTGCGTGCCGTAAGCATGGCGGCAACAGGACGGCCAATTACCAGCGAGCGACCGACAACGGCAACCTTGGCACCGTCCAGTTCAACGCCATAGTGATCCAGAATCGCCAGAACGGCTTCGGCCGTGCAGGGGGCAAAACCCTCGCCGCGACCCGAAAGCGCGGTAAGCAGCGAAGCTGGCGTCATGGAGTCAACGTCCTTGGCGGGATCGAGCGCCGCGGCAACGGCGTCCTCGTCAAGGCCGGCGGGCAGCGGACGGAACAGCAGGCAGCCATGAACAGCCGAATCGGCATTAATGTCCCCGATCGCCGCCAACAGCTCGTCCTGCGAAACATCGGCAGGAAGCAACACGCGACGAACCTCGATGCCAACCTTTTCGCAGCGCTTGAGCGCACCGCGCTCGTAGGATAGGTCGTCCTCGCGCTCGCCCACACGGACGATAGCCAACGTCGGAACAACGCCGCGCTCGCGTAGCGCAGCGCAGCGAGCGGCAAGTTCCTCGGTCAAGGTGCGGGCAACGGGAGCGCCCTTGAGCAGTTCAGCCATGGCTATCCCCTCTTCCTTGCAGCGTCGGCAGCGCGGCGTGCCAGTGCATCGGCACGCGGCAGCCACGTATCCAGCAGCTCATCGCACGCCGCCTCGAGCTCCTCGGCACGGGCGCGATCCTTCATGGACGTGGTGTTGGCAAAGAGCGTCAGGCTCGCACCCTGCATGGCGGCACGGCAGAACACGGCACCACACGCCACGTCGGACAGCAGCTGGCGCGAACCCTTATCGGCCATGTCCTCGAGCAGTGCTAGCGCGCGTCCGCAGGCATCCATGATGCGGTACGGCGGCATGGCCGCCACGCGCAACGCGTCCTGAATCGCCACGGATCGAGCCGGATCATCACGAGGAATACCGTACGCAGCGGACACCTGGCCGTACGCACGAACATCCTCGGCAACTAGACCTACAAGTTCCTGCGCCAACTCGTCTGCCTGGGCAAATGCACGCGTCAGATCGTCTGCGCGATTGGCTAGCGCGGGATTAGTTGCCCCGTAGCGCGCGACCATCCCGCAAAGCGAGGCGCCCAGCGCGCCCACAAAGGCGCTCGCGCTACCGCCGCCCGGCACGGGCTCACGAGCAGCGAGCGCCTCGGCAAATCCGCGGCAAGTCTTGTCCATCATCTCTTGGCTCATCGGAACACCTCTATCAGGCGCGCCGGCAGACGAGGCCGTAGCACGCCAAAATAAAAATGGGGCAACGATGCCAGGAGGCAGTTGTCCCATTCATCGGATTTTTCGATGCCCAGTCTAACCCATAAGGAAGCGACTGTCAGGAGCCACGGCTATCGGCATTTTCGATTGCAGGCAATAGAAATTTCCACCTAAAGCGGGAACGTTGCAGCTGCCCAAAACGCCGTCGCTGACGCAATTTTGTTGGAGAAACAGTTGCAACATTTTACAAATTACTGTGTTTTTCCTGTGCTGTTTTTACTTATTGGCAATCAAATTTTTAACACGCTCGGAAAAGATTTTACAGAATCTAAACTATATATGTTGGCTAATACCACCGGGATAAAAGGAGTGTCAGCATGAAGTCGTTAACCAGAACGGCTTATCGTGCGATCGCTGCGTTTGTTGCCGCTGCGTTCGTCATGATAGGCCTCGCGTCACCAGCATTTGCAGATGGCGCGACATGGACCATCACCAATCAAAGGACCGGTACCGTCTACACAGACGTCGCCATCGCCACCAAAGAGGCGGCCAGTGGAGACACCCTTGTGCTTGGTGAGGGCAACTATACGCTCTATAAGGTGGACTCCGCAGGCACCACCAAGGGCAAGAATCTCACCTTTGTGGGCCAGGGAACCGAAAAGACCGCGTGGAACATTGGCGCGCTCGTGCCAGATCCGGCGTACTTCGGCACTGAGTACAACGGCGACTACTCCTTCGACGGAGCCGGCACCGTTACCTTCGAGAACATGACGATGCGTTCCGGCAGTGCCGACTACCTCGGCTTCATTCGCGCCAACAAGACTGTGCTCAACGGTTGCGTCGTCAATGGCAAGACGTTCTACTGGGGCTACGAGTCCGCCGAGTTCACGGACACGACGTTTAACGCTCCGAGCCTCGATTACGCCATCTGGACGTACAGCTCGCCGACCATGACGTTCAACAA
>CAKUCJ010000095.1 GCA_934643435.1 uncultured Collinsella sp. | reverse complement strand
CGGCCATCATCAAGCTCAGGCGGCACGCCATAAAGGCGGCGGAATGCAGCGAGCCCTCGCTTATCTGCAGAAAGCCGAACTGCCACAGGATGCGCCCGCTTTGGTCAGAAAACAGGTTGAGCACCGCGACCACCACGACAATCGCCAGCAGCGGCGCCATCGACGACAGGACGCGACGAGCCGGCACCCGGGCCGCGGCATAGATCAGCACGACAAAGATCGCAACTGGGACCAGTCCGCGGAAGCTGCCGACGGTGAGCGTCGTGATCAGGAATACAAAGCCCAGAAGTAACTTGGTGCGCGGATCCAGTCGATGAATCGCGCTGTTCCCAGGATAGTAGCTGCCAAACGAAAACGCCTCCATTAGCAGCCCTCCTCTCGCGCGACCGTCTCGAATTTGGCCTTGCCCACGGCACTCGAAACGCCACCCGGGAGAGCGGTCAACAAACCTGCCAGCTCATCGGCCAGCGACTCAACCGTATAGAGCCCGGCGCAGCGCAGCGGCACGCCGGCCTCCGCAAGCGCCAACGCCATGCACTGGGCAGCGGGAACGCCCAAGCCAATCGACTTAAGCTCATCCGCATGCGCAAACACCTGCGCGGGCGTGCCCTCTGCAAACACCGCGCCCTCGTTCATCACGACGATACGGTCGCAGCAATTGGCCAGGTCATCCATGCTGTGCGAGACCATGACGACGGTTAGTCCCTCGCGGTGAAGTCGATCGATGAGCTCCAGGAAATCCCTGCGTGCGGCCGGATCGAGTCCCGCCATGGGCTCATCGAGCACCAAGACCTCGGGCTCCATGGCGAGCACGCCGGCAAACGCCACGCGGCGCTGCTGCCCGCCCGAGAGCTCAAAGGGGCTCTTGTCGCCCACTGCGGCAAGGTCGAGACCCACACGCGCGAGCGAGGACTCGACACGGCGGTCAACCTCGTCTTGCGGCAAGCCAAGGTTGTGCGGACCGAATGCCACGTCCTGCGCCACGGTCTCGGCAAACAGCTGACGCTCGGGATACTGAAACACCACGCCGACCTTGGCCTTAACCGCGGCAGCGTCTTTCTTCTGCGACAGGTCGAGTCCCAGTGCGCGAACGGCTCCCTCTTGCGGACGGATTAACCCGTTGAGGTGCTGAACCAGCGTCGATTTGCCCGAACCGGTATGACCCGCCAGACCCAGGAACTCGCCGCGACGCACCGTCAATGACACATCGCGTAGTGCCCATGGACTGCTGGGGTCATTGCCCCAGAGGGCCTGCTTGTTCGATTTGCCCGCAGTCGCCGAGCGCTTTTGCCAGCGACGGCGCTCGCGTGGACTGAGCGAGTAGCTATACGAGACATGAGACAGTTCGATGACGGGCTCCGACGCGTTGCCCTCGTTGTCCGCCGGAACAGAACCGCCAGTGATTTCCAACTGTGATGCGGAAGGCTGCCCCACGGCGCCAGTCTCACTTCGCTCGGTATAAGCCCGAACAACCTCGGCGACCATATCTGCCTCGCGCACCTGCGCATGAACGGGCACGCCCTTCGCACGGAGCGCCATACCCAAACGGCACGACTCTGGCATGTCCAGGTTCAGCTCCGCGAGCTCATCCGCTCGTGTCAGAATCTCCTCGGGCGTGCCCAGCATGGCCACGCAACCGGAGCGGAATACGGCGACACGATCGGCCTCCGCCGCCTCTTCCATAAAGTGCGTAATCATCACGATGGTCATGCCACGGTCATGGAGCGCGTGGCAGGCCTTCATAAGACCCTTGCGCCCGCGCGGGTCGAGCATCGAGGAGGCCTCGTCCAGGATGAGCACGCGCGGCTCCATGGCGAGCACGCCGGCAAGCGCCACGCGCTGCTTTTGTCCGCCCGAGAGGGCGTGGGTCTCGTGGCGCTCAAAGCCCACCAGACCCACGGCCTTCAGCACATCCCGCACGCGCTGCGCAATTTGCGCCGACGGCACCCCTAAATTCTCGGGACCAAACGCAACATCGTCCTCGACAAGCGTCGCGACGAGCTGGTCGTCCGGGTTCTGGAATACCATGCCCGCGGTCGAACGAATGTCATAAACCAGCTCAGGGTCGGACGCATCCATGCCATCGATGCGCACCGTGCCCTCATCGGGCTGCAGCAGCGCATTCAGATGCTTGGCAAACGTCGACTTGCCCGACCCGTTGCCACCGAGGATGCAGAAAAACTCGCCATCCTCGATATTCAGATCGATGCCGTCGAGCGCCTGAGCGGCACCGTCATAGCTAAAGGAGACGCCCCGACACTCAATCATGCGCGACCTTTGACCTGGTCTTTTTTAGGCGTGATCAGGTTGGAGACCGCCTTGTACACGGCAAGCGTGAGCACCGAGTTGAGCACGGTCTTGATGAGGTTGAACGGCAGCACGGCAGGAATCATGAGCGGGGCGATCACATCGACCGAGCCATACCAGAACCAAACGCCAATGGTCAGGTTTGCAACCATAGACAGCACCGTAGCGGCAATAACGCCAAGCACCAGACCAATCACGGCACCCTTGTAGGTGTGCATCTTCTGGTAGACGATAGCTGCGGGCAGAATATAGCCCAGCGTGGCGACCAGGTTCATAAGCGCGCCGACCCAGTCACCCGTGGTGAGCGCATGGATGACGATCGCCATGGTGGCGACAGCGGTGCCGGCACCAGGGCCATACGCAAATCCGCACACCATCGCCGGCACCAGCGACGGGTCATACGTCAAAAAAGGGGCCGAAGGAAGGATGGGTATCTGCACGTACATAAACAGGGCGCCCAGGGCACACATCAGCGCCATGGTGACGAGCTGTTTGGTGCTCCACCTATTCGTGTTCTCAAAATGGATATGCTGCGACTGTTCAGACATAAGATCACCTGCCTCTTTCATCCGGACTCTAACCGTTGGTACTGGGATTTCACCAGTTCAGCCGGCATGCGAACCAACGCACACACGGGTCGCGGACTCATCGGCTCGGCCGCAGGCACCTCGCCTGCGCCACGGCGCCCCTTTGGCACCGCCCGATTTACCGCCAGTGGGGAATTCCACCCCGCCCTGAAACAGCAATTGCTAGTGTAGCACCAGCAGGCTTTCGCGCAAGTATGCCACGGGTAATTTCTGACGGGGACCAGTTGCCGTGACAACCACGTTCCCCACCCATCCCAAAGTAACGCGTCTTTCGCGCAAAGCGCGAAACAGCGAAGGGGACACGTATCCCTATCAACCACGTCCTTCTCCGCCCGCCGATCTCAAGGCCGTAAACGCAGGGAATCCGGAGGCGGGACGGGGGTGTCTCCCCAGAACATTCCGCAGGACGCAAAGAGGCTCCGCAGCGCGAAGCGCGATGCGGAGCCTCTTTGCATGTCCGAGGACGTTCCGGAGAGAAACCCCCGTCACGCCCCCGGATTCCCGGTGGGAGTTCTAGACCTTGTCGGCCTTAGTACATACCGCCGCCCTGCTGACCAGCGGTGGCAGCAGCGATAGCGTCCTCAAGCTGAGTGTTCTTGGGCACATCGGAGACGGTAGCCTCGGTGATGAGGATCAGGCTGGCGACAGAAGCAGCGTTCTGCAGGGTGACGCGGCTGACCTTGACGGGGTCGAGAACGCCCATCTCAATCATGTCGCCCCACTCGCCGTTGGCAGAGTTGAGACCCTGGCCAGCGGGCAGCTCGGCAACCTTGTCGACCACGACAGCGCCCTCAAAGCCAGCGTTCTTGGCGATGGTGGCGACCGGAGCGGTCAGAGCCTTCTTGACGATGTCGACACCGATCTTCTCCTCGGGGTCGTCGAGCTCAACAGCGTCGAGCGCAGGAGCAGCGTCCATGAAGGCGACGCCGCCACCGGCGACGATGCCCTCCTCGACGGCAGCGCGGGTAGCCTGCAGGGCGTCCTCGACGCGGTGCTTGATCTCCTTGAGCTCGGACTCGGTAGCAGCGCCGACCTTGATGACGGCAACGCCACCGGAGAGCTTGGCCAGGCGCTCCTGGAGCTTCTCGCGGTCGAAGTCAGAGGTGGTGTTCTCCATCTCGCCCTTGATCTGAGCGATACGGGCGTCGATGGCCTCCTTGGAGCCAGCGCCGCCGACGACGACGGTGTTGTCCTTGGAGATGGTGACGGACTTAGCGGTACCGAGCATATCGGCGGTGATGTCAGCGACCTTCACGCCCAGCTCGTCCAGAGCGGCCTGGCCACCGGTGAGGACGGCGATGTCCTCGAGGATGCGCTTGCGGCGATCGCCGTAGCCCGGAGCCTTGACGGCGCAGACGTTGAGGGCGCCACGGATCTTGTTGAGGACCAGGGTCGGCAGAGCCTCGCCGTCGATGTCCTCAGCGATGATGAGCAGGCCACGGCCGGCGCGCTGGACAGCCTCGAGAACGGGCATGATGTCCTGGACGCTGGAGATCTTCTGGTCGGTGATGAGGATGTACGGATCCTTCATCACGGCCTCCATGCGGTCGTTGTCCGTGACGAAGTAAGCGGAGACATAGCCCTTGTCGAACTGCATGCCCTCGACGGTGTCGATGGTGATGTCGAACGTCTGGGAATCCTCGACGGTGATGACGCCGTCCTTGCCCACGACCTCCATGGCCTCGGCGATCTTCTCGCCGACCTCGGGGTCACCGGCGGAGATGGTACCGACGGAAGCAATCTGCTCCTTGGTCTCGACCGGCTTGGCCTGCTTCTTCATCTCGGCGACGGCGGCGTTGACAGCCTTGTCGATGCCGCGACGGATGGCCAGCGGGTTGGCGCCAGCGGCGACGTTGCGCAGGCCGTCATTGACGATGGCCTGAGCGAGCAGGGTTGCGGTGGTGGTGCCGTCACCCACGGTGTCGTTGGTCTTGGTGGCGACCTCCTTCACCAGCTGAGCACCCATGTTCTCGATGTTGTCCTCGAGCTCAATCTCCTTGGCGACGGAAACGCCGTCGTTGGTGATGGTCGGAGCACCGAACGTGCGCTGCAGCGCAACGTAGCGGCCCTTGGGGCCCATGGTGACGGTAACGGCGTCGGCCAGAGTGTTGACGCCCTTGGCAAGCTTAGCGCGGGCATCGGTGTTGAACGTAATGTTCTTTGCCATGGTAGGTAATCCTCCAAAAGAAATGTGACTCGCGTCGCCGCTTCCGAGTCCTATGCGGCGGACGCGTTCAAAGACGAATCAGAGATTCTGACGAGACTAGGCCTCGACGACAGCATAGATGTCGTCGGCGCGCATCAGCAGATACTTCTCGCCGTCGACCTTGACCTCGTTGCCACCGAACTTACCGTAGATGACAACGTCGCCAACCTTGACGTCCATGGGGATGCGCTCACCCTTGTCGTTGACCTTGCCGGCGCCCACGGCAACGATGGTGCCGCGCTGCGGCTTCTCCTGAGCGTTGCTGGCGATGTACAGACCAGAAGCGGTCTTCTGCTCGGCCTCGTCGGGCTTGACCAGGACGCGATCTGCAAGCGGCTTCAAAGACGACATGCTTGTTTCCTCCTTTTTGGGCCGCGCGGTTGGGCCGCGCGGGTTAACCCATTTGTTTGCGTACGCGTTGAATGGTACCCACGAATGGCGGGTTATACAACACAGAGTCAAAAAATCTTATTTTTTGGCACTTAGATTTTCTGAATGCCGGGGGATAACTTGTGCGCGGCTCCCGGGGCGGACCGGAGGGCATGAAGTTTGCTGCTCTACAGTCCTGCGCAAGACGGAAAGCACATTAAGTGCTTTCCTTTGCGTGCGGAACTCGCGACAA
>CAKUCJ010000094.1 GCA_934643435.1 uncultured Collinsella sp. | reverse complement strand
GCGCAGGCTAGCTTACTTTTTGCGGGCAAGCTCACCGATGTTGGCGATGCCGGAGAAAACGGCCTCGAAGCGGTTGAGCAGCTTAAGGCGATTATCGCGGAGCTGCTCGTCCTTGTCCATGACCATAACCTCGTCGAAGAAACGGTCGATGGGTGCGCGCAGGGCTGCCAGGGCGGCAAACGCTGCCGGGTAATCCTCGGCAGCGAGGGCAGCGTCGACGGCGGTCTGAGCGGCCTCGGAGACATCGGCAAGCGCAAGCTCGACCTCGCCCATCAGGCTGCGGTCGTACTCCGCGCCCAGCTCGGGCTTGGAGATGTGCGCGGCACGGGCATAGGCGGTAGCCAGGTTGTCGAAAGTCTCGGCGTCGTTCTTGCGGGCCTCGTCGAGGGCGGCGCAGCGGGCGAAGAAGACCGACGGGGCGATGATGTGCACCGCGGAGACGGCGGCAACGGTATCGGCCGGGATCTTCTCGTCACGGGCCATGCTCACCAGACGGCCGTGGAAGAAGTC
Organism: uncultured Collinsella sp.; assembly: GCA_934643435.1. GTDB lineage: Bacteria > Actinomycetota > Coriobacteriia > Coriobacteriales > Coriobacteriaceae > Collinsella. Next base: position 5,260 of record CAKUCJ010000094.1, on the reverse strand, counting down.
GCGAACCTGCTGTGCGACCTCGGCGGCGTCAAACGCAATGCCCTGCTCGGTATAAAGCTCAAGCGCGAGGTCGATGAGTGACGTGGGGTCGATCGGCAGACGATCGCGCAGGATGTTGATGATGCCGATGGCGGCACGACGCAACGCGTAGGGGTCGGAGGAGCCGGTCGGCGGCTCGCCGATGGCAAAGATACCGGCGATGGTATCGAGCTTGTCAGCGCAGGCCACGATGCAGCCGGCGGTACCCTCGGGCAGCTCGTCGCCGGCAAAGCGGGGACGATAGTGATCACGAATAGCGTGGGCGACCTCGTCGTTCTCCCCCATCGCGGTGGCGTAGTAACCACCCATCACGCCCTGCTGGCTCGTAAACTCGACGACGGCGTTGGACACCAGGTCGGCCTTGCACAGGTGTGCGGCACGACCGGCATCGGCGGCCAGGTGGGCGCCCAGGTGAGCCTCGCGGGCAATGGCAAGCGCGAGCTGCTCAATGCGCTCGGACTTGGCGAGCACGCTGCCGAGCTTCTCCTGGAAGGCGACCTTGGCCAGACGCTCACGGAACTCGTCGAGGGAGATCTTCAGATCCTCCTCGTAGAAGAACTTGGCGTCGTCCAGCCGGGCGCGCACGACGCGCTCGTTACCATCGATCACGCGCTCGGCGTTCTCAGGCTTGCTGTTGGAGACGATCACGAACTCACGCGTCAGCTTGCCCTCACCGTCATAGATCGGGAAGTAGCGCTGGTTGGTGAGCATGGACTCGCAGATGATCTCGTGCGGGACCTTGAGGAACTCCTCGTCGAAGGTACCGACGAGCACCGTCGGCCACTCGCAGAGGTTGATGACCTCCTCAAAGACCTTCTTGGGCGTGTCGACATGGCAGCCGGGACGGGCGGCCTCGACCTCGGCGATACCGGCGAGGATGGCCTCGCGACGGCGCTCGGCGGAAAGCACGCCGGCATCCTCGAGCACCTGCTCGTAGACGGCGGGGCTGGCAACCACGTGGTCACCGGGGCCCAGGACGCGATGGCCGCGCGTGGTGTTGCCACTCGTCACGTCGGCAAACGACACGGGCACAACATCCTCACCCAGAAGGCAGCAGATCCAACGGACCGGGCGCACGAACGTGGCGTGCTCGTGACCCCAGCGCTGAGAGCGGTAGTTGGGCCACTGCAGGCCGGCGATGGTCTTCTCGCACAGAGCCGTCAGGATCGGGGTGGCCGGGGCGGAAGGAATGTTCTTCTCGGCAAAGACGTACTCGCGACCGTCGGTGTCCTCGCGACGGACCAGGTCCTCGGCAGCCACGCCGCACTTGCGGGCAAAGCCCTGGGCGGCCTTAGTGGCGTTACCGTCGGCGTCGAAGGCGATGTTAGCCGCGGGGCCACGCTTGACCTCGTGGACCTCATCGGTCGCAGTGGCGACATCGGCAACGAGCGCAGCCAGACGACGCGGGCTCGAGATCACGCGGACCTCGCCGTGGGCCAGACCGGCCTCATCGAGACCCTTGGCGATCATGGTACCAAGCTGCTTGACGGCATTGTTCAGCGGTGCGGAGGGCATTTCCTCCGTACCGATCTCAAACAGGAAATCCTTAGCGTCTGCCATGGCTTACGCCACCTCGCCTTCCTGGTCGGCATTCTCGTTGATTCCGGCGACCTCGGCCATATAGGCCTCGCAGCACGCCTTGGCGACGGCGCGGACGCGCAGGATGTAGTTGGCGCGCTCGACCGCGGACAGCGCACCGCGGGCATCGAGCAGGTTGAAGGCGTGGCTGCACTTCATGACGCAGTCGTATGCCGGCAGCGGCAGCTTGCGCTCCAGGCAAGAGTGGCACTCAGCCTCGTAGTCGTCAAACTTCTGACGCATCATCTCGACGTTGGCGACCTCAAAGTTGTAGGCGCTGAACTCACGCTCGTTCTCCAGGAACACGTCACCGTAGGTCATGGGCGTGCCGTCGGGCAGGTAGCTCCACACCAGGTCGTAGACGGAGTTAACACCCTGGGCATACATGGCGATACGCTCCAGGCCATAAGTGATCTCCACGGGCACGGGGTCGACCTCGATGCCGCCCACCTGTTGGAAGTACGTGAACTGCGTGACCTCCATGCCGTTGAGCCAGACCTCCCAGCCAAGGCCCCAGGCGCCAAGGGTCGGGCTCTCCCAGTCGTCCTCGACAAAGCGGACGTCATGGTCGTTGGGGTCCAGGCCGATGGCGGCCAGCGAACCCAGGTAGAGCTCCTGGGCGTTGACCGGAGACGGCTTGATAAGCACCTGGAACTGATAGTAGTGCTGCATGCGGTTGGGGTTCTCGCCGTAGCGGCCGTCGGCAGGACGGCGGCAGGGCTGCGCATAGCAGGTGCGCCACTCGGCGGGACCGAGCGAGCGCAGCGTGGTCGCGGTATGGAAGGTACCGGCACCGACCTCGGAGTCATAGGGCTGCATAATGACGCAGCCCTGCTCGCCCCAGTACTGCTGGAGGCGCAGGATGATGTCTTGGAAGGAAAGCGATGAAGCGTTCATGCCTCTAATATCCCCTCGTCGAAACGATTACACGGTTAGGTACTGTACTATAGCGGTTTTTAGTCGATGGCGCCGATGCGGTTGAGCGGCCAGTAGCGAACGAGTGCCACGGCGATCAGATCAGAGCGATCGACGGGGCCAAAGTAGCGCGAGTCCGCAGAGTTTTCGCGGTTGTCGCCCATCACCCACACACAATCGTCGGGAACGGTGTAGGGATAGCTCACCTGAGCGCCGGGAGCCTGGACGGATAACGGCCAGCTCATGCCAGTCGTGTAGTCCTCGTCGAGCGCCTGGCCGTCAACGACCACCTTGCCGTCCTGCAGATCGACCGTCTGTCCGGCGGTGGCAATAACGCGTTTGACGAGCACATCGTGCTCGGAAGTGCCGTCGGGGTTGTGGAACACCACGATGTCGCCCTGCTTGACGGGCTGCCCGAGCTCGAGGCTCACCTTTTGCGCCAGGATCTGGTCGCCGATCTCGATTGTGGACTCCATGGAACCGGTAGGCACAACAAAGGGCTCGACCACAAACGAGCGAATCAAAAAGGTGGCTACGAGCGCGATCGCAACGACCACGACCCACTCAAACGCACCCTTTAGCACGGAATACTGCGACGGAACCATTCTCACTCCTCGCTCTGCGAATACGACGCGTCCAGAATCTCTTGCGCATATGCGCGCTCCTCGGGCGTAAGCCGCGCCGTCTCGATCAGGTCGGGACGCCAGCGACAGGTGCGCTCGATGGCATTCTTGCGGCGCCAAGCATCGACCTTGGCGTGATCGCCGCTTACGAGCACCGGAGGCACGCCCTCGCCGTTGAACTCGGCGGGACGGGTGTACTGCGCGTACTCGAGCAGGCCGCCGTCCTCGGCGGTCGAGAACGACTCATCGACGTTGCTCATCTCGTCGCCCAGGGCGCCGGGAATCAGACGCACGACGGCGTCGGCAACGACCATAGCGGGCAGCTCGCCGCCCGTGAGCACGTAGTCGCCAATCGACAGGCGCTCGTCGGCATACGCATATGCACGCTCGTCGACGCCCTCATAGCGGCTGCACACAAACAGCAGGCGCTCGCTTTTGAGCAGGCGCTCAGCCACATGCTGCGTAAAGGGCTCGCCGCAGGGGGTGAAGAACACCACCGTCGGCTTGGGGCCCTCAGCTCCAATGGCCTCGATAGCCTCGGCAATGGGCTCCACCTTCATGAGCATGCCCTGCCCGCCGCCATACGGCTCGTCATCGACGGTGCGATGGCGGTCGTGCGTCCAGTCGCGCAGGTTATACGCCTTAAAATCAAAAAGGCCGGCCTTGCGGGCACGGCCCAAAATCGATGTGGACATGACGGGCTCAAACATCTCGGGAAAGACCGAAAGGGTCTCGATCAGCATGTTGTCCTCCCTACTTGTCCATATCGATGAGACCGTCCATAACATGGACGGAAATTGCCCCCTGATCGGGAAGATCGAGCACAACCTGCTCGATCACGGGAATCAGCACCTCGCCGTACCGATCGCCCTCGACAACCCAAACATCGTTGGCAGGCGTCGACATGATCTCGACAATCGTGCCGAGCAAACCGAATCGTTCGTCGACCACCTCGCGACCCATCAGGTCGGTATAGGCGGCGTCGAGCGAATCGAGCTCAAAGTCGTCACGGTCAGCCAGCACGTAGCATCCGGTGATGCCCTCGGCGGCCGTCAAATCGTCTATGCCCTCAAACGAGACCAGATCGCCATCGCCCGTATCGGTGACGGACACGACCGTGCAAAAACGGTCGCGCTTGAGCGCCGGCGGTGTCAAGGCGACACGCATACCCGGCTCCAATACAGAAGGAAGCCCCCGCAGCGGCTGCGCGAGGACCTCCCCCTTCCTTCCGTGCGGCTTGACCACACGGGCGATATTTTTGTACTGGGACCTCAAGGTCCTAGCCCAGAACCTCTACCTCGACAGCGGTGTCGAGGCGAGCGGCCAGTGCACGGGCGAGCGTGCGAATGGCCTTGATGGTACGGCCACGACGGCCGATGACCTTAGCGACGTCATCCTCGGCAACCGAAACCTCAATCGTAGAGGCGTCGTCACCATCAATGACCTCAAGGCTCACGGAATCCGGGTCGTCGACGATCTGAACAACGAGATATTCGACGAGATCGGCGATGCGATCTGAGAGCATTGCCTCACCCTCGAGCTGTGCAGCGTCAACCTCAGGCACGATTTACTCCTCGGCGCCCTCAGCGGCCTCAGCGGCAGCCTTAGCGGCCTCGGCCTCTTTGGCGAGCTGCTTCTTGGACTTCTTGACGACGGTCTCGGTCTTCTCGCCCTCGTTGGCGGCCTTGACCAGAGCGGCGACGGCGTCGGTGAGCTGAGCGCCCTTGGACTGCCAGTCGGCGATCTTCTCGAGGTCGAGGTTGATGGTCTTGGGGGCGGTCATCGGGTTGTAGCGGCCAACCTCCTCGATGATACGACCGTCACGCGGGGCGCGGGAATCGGCGACGACGACACGGTAGTACGGACGCTTCTTAGCGCCGTGACGAGCAAGGCGAATCTTGACTGCCAAAGGAAACTCCTCCAACCAAGCAGCTTTAGGCTGCAACTACAAACAAACAGTTGAACATAATACGCCATCGACGCGGGCAGGTGAAGTCCGTGAGACCAACTTCTTCGGTGTAGTCGAGGGCAAATCCATATCTTAGACAAGAATTCGCGATTTGCAAGCACATCCACGCACCCCACATGAGCTGCGCGGTATACTC
>CAKUCJ010000093.1 GCA_934643435.1 uncultured Collinsella sp. | reverse complement strand
CATCCCAGGGCACCACGCCCGTTTCGTTTGAGATGTTCCCGCCCAAGGGTGAGCTTACCCTCGATACGGCTCGCGAAGTGGCGGGCAATCTGTGCAAACTTTCGCCGAGCTTTGTCTCGGTCACTTGTTCCGCTGGCGGCTCGGGCAACGGCGCCACCACCGCCCCCATCGCGCATATGATTACGAGCGAATTCGATACGCCCTCGGTGGCGCACCTCACCTGCGTGGGCCGCACGCATGCCGATATCGCCGCCAAGATCGACAAGTACCGCTCGGCCGACGTGGAAAACGTGCTAGCCCTGCGCGGTGACCTTCCCGCCGGCGCGACCGAGGACGACAAGCCCGCCTCTGACTACGCCTACGCCCGTGACCTCATCCCTGAGCTTGTCGACGCCGGCTTTTGCGTGGGCGCCGCAGCCTATCCCGAGGGCCACATTGCCTGCGAGGATCTCAACCTCTCGGTCGAATACCTCAAGCAAAAGCAGGACGCCGGCGCGAGCTTCTTTGTGACACAGCTCTTCTTTGATAACGAGTGCTTCTACCGCTTCCGCGAGCTCGCCGACAAGGCGGGCATCACCGCGCCCATCACCGCGGGCATCATGCCGTTTATGGGAAAGTCGCAGATCAGCCGCATGGTCTTTATGTGCGGCGCGTCGCTGCCCTCCCCCGTCATCAAGATCCTCGCCAAGTACGAGAACGACCCCGAGAGCCTGCAGGCCGCCGGTGTGGATTATGCCGCCCGCCAGCTTTGCGACCTCAAGGAGCACGGCGCCGACGGTCTGCACCTGTACACTATGAACCGTCCTGCAATCGCCGCGACCATTATGGAGCGCCTGGGGTAATGGAAAAACCGCACGTCAATACAACCGTTGTCGAAGTGCCGGCCGACCTTGCGTCGCCGGCGCTTTACCGTATCGACGCTGCCCACCACCCTCGTGTCGACCGTGCCGAGATGCTGCGGTATCTGGGCTACGGCGGCCAGCAGATTGAGCCCGAGCTGTCCCGACGAATTGAGCTTGTCGTTGAGCGTCTGGAGCTGGACATTGAGCCCCGCGGCGTGCGACGCGTGTTTGCCGTCGATGCCACGGGCGTCGACGAGCAGGGCGAGCCCTGCATCCGCTTGGTTGGCACCAATGTTGAGCTGCGGGGTCGTGATATCTATCGCCACCTTAAGGACGCCCGCCTTGCCGCACTCATGGCATGCACACTCGGCATGGACGCCGAGCGTCGCCTGCGCACCACGGGAGCCCAGCAGCCCCTAGAGGGAGCCGTGCTCGATGCCGCGTGCTCCGCCTATGTGGAGGCCGCCGTCGAGCAGATGGACCAGCAGGTCAAGGCTGCGGCCGCTGCACACGGGCTCGCCGGCAACTGGCGCTTCAGTCCCGGCTATGGCGACTGCCCGCTCTCGGCCCAGCGCTCGATCGTGGATGCACTCAACGCCACGCGCCTCATTGGACTTACCGTCACCCCCACCAGCCTGCTCATGCCCACCAAGAGCGTGACCGCGGTGATCGGTCTGTTTGACGGCGAGGTCCACGACGCCCAGAGCCGCCCCACCTGCAATATCTGCCGCATGCGCGAGCACTGCCGCTTCCGCGCCGCCCACACCACCTGCTATTCCAGCCATTAGGAGCCATCGATGTTTACTCCGCTTATCACTCACGATCTGGACGGTTCCGCGCTGGCGGCACCTGTCAATACTGCGCGTTGTAACGGCGCCACGTACAAGACGCGCACGATCGACGACCTTCGCATTAAGGACGATCGCCTGCGCGCCGCCATCGAGGGCACGGGACACCTGCTGTTCGACGGCGGCATGGGCACCATGCTGCAGGCGGCCGGCATGAAGGCCGGCGCCCTGCCCGAGTTGCTCAACTTTGAGGAGCCCCAGGTCATTACCGATATTCAGCGTCAGTACGTCGAGGCGGGCTGTGACGTGATCACCGCCAACACCTTTGGCGCCAACGCCCACAAGCTCGACGGCGCCGCCACCGTGGCAGACGTCTTTGCCGCGGCAGTCACCTGCGCCCGCGAGGCCGGCGCCCGCTACGTCGCCGGCGACATCGGCCCCATCGGCGCCCTGCTGCGCCCCCTGGGCACCCTCAGCTTTGACGAGGCCTACGACCTCTTTGCCGAGGAGGTGCGCGCCGGCGTCGCTGCGGGCGTGGATCTCTTTATTATCGAGACCATGACCGACCTGGCCGAGATCAAGGCGGCGGTCCTCGCCTGCCGCGAGAACTCCGACCTGCCCGTCTTTGCCACCATGACCTTTGAGGAAGACGGCCGCACCTTCTTGGGCACGAGCCCCGAGGTCGCCGCCATCACCCTCGACGCCATCGGCGCCGACGTCCTGGGCATCAACTGCAGCCAGGGCCCGGCCGAGCTCCGAGGACTCGCCGCGCGTATGCTCACCGTCACCGACAAGCCCGTTATGGTGCAGGCCAATGCGGGACTGCCCCGCGTAGACGATGACGGCAATACCGTCTTTGATATCCAGGCACCCGAGTACGCCGAGGCCGTCGCCGGCATGATCGAGGATGGTGTGAGCGTCGTCGGCGGATGCTGCGGCACCACGCCGGCGCACATGGCGGCTCTACGCACACTTATCGACAACCACACGCCCAGCCCACGCCATCGCAAGCCCAGTATGTCGGTCACGAGCGCCCAGACGGTCGTGGACCTCCCCTGCGACGGCCACAAGATCGCCGTCATCGGCGAGCGCATCAACCCCACCGGCAAAAAGCGTCTGCAGCAGGCTCTGCGCGACGGCGATCTGGATTACGTCGTGAGCCAGGGTATCAGCCAGCAGGAACAGGGCGCCGACATCTTGGATGTCAACGTGGGCCTGCCCGAGATCGACGAGGTCAGGATTATCCAACAGGCAACCGAGCAGCTCCAAGGCTCCACGCTGCTGCCGCTGCAGATCGACTCCACCGACCCCGCCGCCGTCGAGGCCGCAGTGCGCCGCTACGCCGGCAAGCCCATCATCAACTCGGTCAACGGCAAGCAGCAGATCATGGACGAGATCTTCCCGCTGGTCGCCCACTACGGCACCAACGTCGTCGGCCTCACGCTCGACGAGGGCGGCATCCCGGATACCGCCGAGGCTCGCTTCGCCATCGCCGAGCGCATCGTGGCCGAAGCCGCCCGCTACGGCATCGGCCCGGACCGCATCCTCATTGACTGCCTGGTCATGACCGCCTCGACCAACCAGCGCCAGGCTGAACAGATTCTACGTGCCATGTCTATGTGCAAGGAGCGCCTGGGCGTCAAGTGCGCGCTCGGCGTTTCGAACATCAGCTTTGGTCTGCCCGCCCGCCCGCTGCTGGGCTCGGTCTTTTTGGCCGCCGCCTTCGGCGCGGGCCTGGACGCCCCCATCATGAACCCGGGTTCCAAGCGCTTTATGGACACCGTCTACAGCTATCGCGTGCTGAGCGTCGAGGACGAGGGCTCGACCGGATACATCGAGCGCTATGCCGGCTGGACCGACCCGTACAAGATTGCCGCCAACCCGGCGGCCGCTCAGTCAACATCGAGCGATGCCGCACCTGCCGCAAGCACCACCGCAAGCGTCGATGACGACCCCATCCGCCACATGGTCGTCTCGGGCCGCAAGGGCGAAATCGCGGCCGAGACCGAGCGCCTGCTGGCCGACCACGACGCCATGGACCTCATCAACAACCACTTTATCCCCGCCCTCGATGAGGTCGGAGTCCTCTTTGACCAGGGCAAGTTTTTCTTGCCGCAGCTCATGGCCTCGGCCGAAGCCGCGCGCGTGGGCTTCGATACCATCAAACGCCTGATGCCCGCCGGCGAGATTGCCGACAAGGGTAAGATCTGCGTGGCCACCGTCAAGGGCGACATCCACGATATCGGTAAGAACATCGTCAAGATGTTGCTCGACAACTACGGCTACACCGTCTTTGATCTAGGCCGCGACGTCGACCCGCAAGAGGTGCTCAAGACCGTCAAGGAGCGCGACATTAAGCTCGTCGGCCTCTCGGCGCTTATGACCACCACGGTCGTCGCCATGGAAGAGACCATCAAACTGCTTCATGCCGAGGTGCCGGGCGTTAAGATTATCGTGGGCGGCGCCGTGCTCACCCCCGAATACGCCAAACAGATTGGCGCAGACTACTACGCCAAGGACGCCGCCGAGAGCGCGCGCATCGCCGAAGAGGTCTTTGGCCGGTAACACAACGGAAACAACCCCGCACCAAAACGTGCCGCATGTGCCACTTGGCGCGTGCGGCACGTTAGAATAAAGGGGACTATGCTCGTTTTGGCAGATAGGAGCGCAAGGATGGCGATCACGCCCGCAGAAATCGCGGAAACCCGCGGCATGGTTGAGGAGCAGAACCTCGACATCAGGACCATCACCATGGGTGTTTCGCTCATGGGTTGCGGTGACGAGAACCTCGACCGCATGTGCACGAAGATCTACGACCACGTGACGCACACGGCTGAGCATCTGGTCGAGACTGCCGAGAACCTCGAGCGCGAGTACGGTATCCCCATCGTCAACAAGCGCGTCTCCGTTACCCCGGTGGCGCAGATCGCCGCTTGCTGCAAGGATGAGGACCTCACCCCTATCGCGCACGCCCTCGACCGCGCGGCCGAGACGCTCGGCATCGACTACCTGGGCGGCTTCTCCGCACTCGTCCAGAAGGGCATCGGCGACGCCGATCGCCGCGTTATCCAGTCCATCCCCCAGGCGCTCGCTACCACCAGCCGCGTCTGCTCCAGCGTCAATGTTGCTAGCCTGCGTGCCGGCATCAACATGGACGCCGTGCTTATGGCGGCCCAGACCATCATCGATGCCGCTAAACTCACGGCCGACCAGGATTCCGTCGGCGCCTCTAAGTTTGTCTGCTTTGCCAACATGGTCGAGGACTCCCCGTTTATGGCGGGCGCTGTCCACGGCGGTGGCGAGGCCGACGCCGTCATCAACGTGGGTGTCTCGGGCCCCGGCGTTATGGCCGCAGCCCTGGAGACGCTGCCCGATTCCGCATCGATGATGGAAGTCGCCGAGAAGATTAAGCAGACCGCCTTTAAGATCACCCGTGCCGGTGAGCTCATGAGCCGCGAGGCCGCCCATCGCCTGGGTGTCGAGAAGGGCATCGTCGACCTGTCGCTGGCGCCTACGCCTGCCATCGGCGACTCCGTTGCCCGCATCCTCGAGATCATCGGCGTGGGCACCTGCGGTGGCCCGGGCACGACCTGCGCGCTCGCCATGCTCAACGATGCCGTCAAGAAGGGCGGCGTCATGGCCAGCTCCAGCGTGGGCGGTCTCTCCGGCGCTTTTATCCCCGTGTCCGAGGACGCTGGCATGATCGCCGCCGTCGAGGCCGGTGCGCTTTCGCTCGAGAAGCTCGAGGCCATGACCTGCGTATGCTCCGTTGGCCTTGACATGATCGCCATCCCCGGCGACACCCCAGTCGAGACCATCGCCGGCATCATCGCCGACGAGATGGCCATCGGCGTCATCAACAACAAGACCACGGCAGTCCGCGTGATCCCTGCCATCGGCAAGGGCGTGGGTGACTGCGTCGAATACGGTGGCCTGTTCGGACGCGCGCCCATCATGCCGGTGAACCCCAACGCCGGCACCGTGCTTGCCCATCGCGGTGGTCGATTCCCGGCGCCGCTGAACTCGCTGAAGAACTAGCTGAGGGGTTCGGGCGAGGAGCCCCGGGGAGGGCAAATATATAAGGTCGCCTGCTCGGACAGTCCTGACTCGCACGGAGAGCACATTAAGTGCTCTCCGGCTCGTGCGGAACTCGCGATCGA
>CAKUCJ010000092.1 GCA_934643435.1 uncultured Collinsella sp. | reverse complement strand
GCGTTTTCCAGCGCAGCACGCAAGGAGCGAAGCGACGCAGCGGGCCGCGGCCGCCGAAAAGGCGGACGCGGAATCCCTCCGTCCCACATCAGCCAAAGTAGATTTTTGGGACATGCCTAGAAATCTACCTATCAGCCCAGCTCCGCATGGCAAAGGAATAGCCCCTTTGTCACATTCGGTATCGTTCTCAAATCGCCATCAGCATTTTTCGAGTTATGCGGTCACGCTGCCGACCCACCACGCAATGCCACCGAAATAGCTTGATCGCTCTTGTCATAATCTGAGCGTATTCAAGCCTTCTTGAACAGAAGCTTCACAGAGTCAAACGCAGCAAAGGAATCAGCTGTCCTCGAAACGGCATCTTCGGGCTGCAAAAGGCCCCAGAATACCGCCTAACTCGATTTTTGCAGGTGAGAAGGAAATGCAACCGATTCATACGCCTAAATCGGCATCCCCCATGCGACATTAGATTCCAGGAGGTCATTTCCATGCAGAAATGACCTCAATAACGCCATGTCTCGTTCCAATCTGGGCCTCTTTGAGCAAGCAGAGGAATTCGAATCAGCCAGACAACACAACTTCTCGTCCTGCACGAGAAGTTGAAGGTAGATTTTCAGGCATGTCCCAAAAATCTACCTCCAAAAGACAGGCGCCCCAAGCCCATTAGGGCCAAGAGCGCCTTACATCTAAAAATTATCAGCCCAGTTCCGAAAAGTGAGCCGCCATCAACAAAGTGCCGTGTGGCCCCGACGGGCCGGGCATTAAGTTTGTCGCGAGTTCCGCACGCAAAGAAGGCCACTTAATGTGGCCTTCGTCTTGCGCAGGACTGTAGAGCAGCAAACTTAATGCCCGGCCCGTCGGGGCCACACGTCCCTAATTGTTCAGCATGCGGTCGAAGCTTCCCGAGTCGCCATCCCGATAGTCGGCGGTCATCAGGATCTCCTGCGGAATACGCCCGCCCTCGCGCAACACGTTGCGGAACTGCACGCGCGTAACCATGGGCAGATCTTTGATCGTCGCCGCCAGGTTCTGCGGCACGCCCTGGTTGGCAGCCGCGGGCTCGCACTCGCCACCGGCCTTCACGCGGCGCTTGTGCTCGGCAAGCATGGCACGATACATGCCGGCATGCAGGCGAATCTCAACGACGTTGGCGTTGCGGGCCTGCTCGACGATGCGCGCGCCCTCTCGATCGATGTCGCCCACGTAATAGACGTAGTTAAAGCGATAGCCGATCTCGGCCAGATAATCATCCAGTGCGTGTGAGACGCTCGCCTTGCAGCCGCCACCAAAGATGACGCCGCCGACCTTGGTGCCAAAGAGCTTGGCATGCTTGCGGCCACGCAGAAGCTTGACGATCTCGTCGTAGGTATCCAGGTTCTCGACCATAATGAACGGCTTGTCGGCACCCAGCGTAAAGAAGCCCGTAAAGTGCACGGGGCGGTTGGGGGCGACCTTGATCGCCTGCATACTGATGCCCTTTTCGGTCATACGCCTAATCAAACGCTCACCATGCTTGCCGTCAAAGGCCTTCTCGTCATTGAAGATCTGATAGGCGCGCTGGCGACGCGATGCAACCGGCGTGTCGGCTCCGCGATTCTGCTCAATCCAAGCCTGGATGATTGCGATCTCCTCGGCAATCTTGCGATTGGACATCTCGTTATGCTGAGTGCGCTGCGGAGCCTTTTTGCCGTCCTTGCCCTCGACCTTAACGATTTGAGTCTGCTGCTCCTTAATCTTGGAGAGCGCCGTGGGCGTGGGAACGACCTTGAGCAGCTGCCTGCCCAAAACGCGGGCCAGGGCAAACGCCGAGACCTCGCCATGGCCGGTCGACTCAGACTGCTGGGCAGCCGTATCTGCTGCGGCAGGCTCGGGCTTCTTCTGAGACTTGCGCTTGGAATCGCCTTGGGCATTGCGCTCGCGTTTCGGCGCAGACGCCTGCTCCTGCGAACGCCCGGGCTTGTCTTCCTTCGCCGACGGGCGCTTGGGCTGCTCCACCGGAGCACCCACCTTTACATCTTTGTCGCGCGGCGTCACTTGTTCAGCAGCAGTCTGAGCATTTGAGCCACGACCACCGCGATGACGACGACGGCGAGGCTTGCTCGAGGCGCTCTCCCCTGCCTGCTCACCCGCAGGTCGCTGGCCCTGAGTCTCCACATCGGACGCAGCCTGCGGCTCAACAGGCTTCCGCTCACGAACTTCCGGCTCAGCAGGCTTCTCAGACACTTCCGCTTGCGCCGCAGGAGCCTGGTCGGCATTCTCCTGACGCTTTACGGGATACGCACGTCCCGCAAAACCGCGTCCGGGACGACAGGAGCCCGGAGCCTTCTTGGCCGGCTCCCTGGAATCGCCCGGGACCTCGGCAGCCTCTTCGGCCTCGTGCACGACTTCCTGCTGCTCGGCCTTAAAGTGGGCACCGCGGCGACGCTTGGGCTCCTGAGGCTCTGCGGGCTTCTGCTCTTTCACAGACTCCTGCGGCTCGGTAGCAGGCTCATTCTCGACAACCTCAGCATCCGCCGCATCCTTTTGAGCCACGGCGCGACGGAAACGCTCCTGCTGGGCACGACGCTGCGCATCGCGCTTACCGCCTCCGCCAAAGCCGCCTCGACCCGCCTTGGCGGTGAAGGCACGCACGACATGCTCATCGAGCAGCTCGTCAGTATCGACATGCTCACGCGGGGCAGCTACTTCCGCAGCAGACATCTCAACGGAATCATCGACGGGAGCCTCTTCAGTGACCTCGGCAAGCTGCTCCTGAGCGTCGTGAACCTCGGCATTGATGGTATAGAACGCCGGGCGGCCGTTAATGCCGCTGCCCTCGATCTTGGTCACGATCTTCGCCGCGATGAGCTCATCGCGCATCGCCTTGGTGTCACATTCCTTATCGACGGAGCGGAAAATCTGCGCCAGCGCGCTCGACTTAATCTTGAGCGCTTTGCGGCAGAGCAGGTCGTAGGCAACCAGCTTGGCCCGCTCAGCAGAAAGCGACGTCTGGCTGCTCAGACGCTCAGCCAAAGCATCGACATTGTTTTGGTTATCGGAATATACCGTCTTGGCCACGGGGCCCCTTTCATATGCACACATATACGTCTACATGGTACAACGCACGCGCCTATCCACGCAAAACATCTGCGAGAACGCCCTCAGCATCGCCCGTCTTTACAAGAAAAAAGACCGGGCCCGCGTTCTGCGGACCCGGTCTTTCCGAGTCATATAGATGGAGGATCCTATCCGTCCGATCGACTAGGCCTTGGCGGCCTCGGCGTCGGCAGGAGCCTCGGCGGCAGCGGCGCGACCATACTCGGCCTTGCCCATCTCGGACCACTCGGGCTCCTCGTCGGGCATGGAGCCGGCCTCCTTGCCGAAGAACTCCTTGAGGCAGTTGACGGCAACGATGAGGCCCAGGACCATCAGCAGGACGGCGAAGACGAGCTGCAGGCCCTTGGTGGCGGCAACGGAGACGGCGGCCGCGGTGGCGGTAGCCGGGATAGTGCCGAAGAAGCCGTAGGCCTGGACAGCGGTCATGCAGCCCATGGCGCTCTGGACCAGCGAGGTGAAGGTGCAGCAGAGCAGGAAGGCGACGGGCACGTAGAGCATCCAACCCTTGCGGCCGGTGCACTTGCAGAACACGGCGAGGGTAATCATGGTCATACCGCCGAGCAGCTGGTTGGAAGCACCAAAGAGCGGCCAGATGTTGGCATAACCGCCAAAGGCGAGGGCGAGACCGGGAAGCAGGGTGACGACCGTGGCGAACCAGGGGTTGCCGAGGACCTTCATGTAGCCGGCCTTGGACTCGATGGCCAGTGCGTCGTTGGTCTGGGCAAAGAACTCAGAGAACGAGGTGCGGGCGATACGGGCAACGGCGTCGAGCGAGGTCAGGGCCAGAGCGGAAACGTTCATGGTCATGAAGACGGTAGCGAGCGTGCCGTCAACGCCGAAAGCCTGCATACCGCGGGAGATGCCAGCGGCGAAGATCTGGAACGGGGTGGAAGCGACACCGGCGTTGAGGGCACCGGTACCGGCGGTGTTCATGTCGGAGAACATGATGCCGGCGACGATGATGGCAAGGATACCGACGAAGGACTCGACGACCATGGCGCCGTATCCGACCTTGACGGCGTCCTGCTCCTTCTCGACCTGCTTAGAGGAGGTACCGGAAGAAACGAGGCTGTGGAAACCGGAGAGGGCACCGCAGGCAACGGAGACAAACAGGACCGGGAACATCATGCCGGAGGCACCAGAGAAGCCGGTGAAGACCGGAGCGGTCATCGTGGCCTGGCCGTTAACACCGAGGACGACGATGCCGAGGACAGCGCAGGCGATCATGACGATCATCATGATCGAGGTGAGGTAGTCACGCGGGGTCTTGAGCATCTGGATGGGCATAGCGCCAGCGAAGACCAGGTAGACCATAACGACGGCGAACCACTGGAATTTGTCCAGGTAGACCGGGAACTGCATACCGACGGCGAACATGAGAACCATGAGGACCACGCCAGTGACGAACTCGGCAGCGCCGGTGAGGTTGAACTTCTTCTGGGCCCAACCAAAGGCGATAGCGACGAAGGTGAACAGGATGGAGATGGTACCAGCGCAGCCGGCGGCATAGGACTTGGTGAAGTCGACGGCACCGGTAGCAGCGCCAGAGGCATCAACGGCCGGGGTGAACATGAACGTCTTGCAGACCATGTCGGTGAAGGCGGCGATGACGATGATGCAGAACAGCCAGCAGAACAGCAGGAACAGGCGACGGCCGGTCTTGCCGATGTACTTCTCGATGAGCTGAGCGAGCGACTTGCCGTTGTTCTTCATCGAAGCGTACAGGGCACCAAAGTCGTGGACGGCGCCAAAGAAGATGCCGCCGACGAGGACCCAGAGCACGACGGGCAGCCAGCCAAAGGCCATGGCGACGATCGTACCCGTGACGGGGCCGGCACCGCAGATCGAGCTGAACTGGTGCGAGAACGCGGTGAAGGCGGAGACGGGCGAAAAGCTCTTACCGTCCTTCATGCGCTTGGCAGGCGTGAGGGCCTCTTTGTCAACGCCCCACTTGTTGGCCAACCAGCGGCCGTAGCCCAGATAGCCGCAGGCGAGCACCGCCGCAGCCACAACCATGAGCAAAACTCCGTTCATTACATTTCCTCCTCTAAAAAGAACTACTCAGACATAAAAAATGAGGGCCGTCGGTTGCGCTCGACGGCCCTCATCTTCATCAGCCGCCCGTTATCGTACGGGCTAGCTGTATGTGCTAACCCGCATCAGATAATTACTACGCTGATAATGTTTAGCTGATGCGTGAACATGTCTAAGAAATCCTCTTCAATCATGATGCGAACGATCCGTGCGTGTTCACATCCCCCAGTGGATGAAAAGGAGTATGAAACTTTAGTTACCTAAAGTCAACGCAAATTTGTAATGAATTTTCAACTTTTTTTGAATTTCTCGGTATAAAACGCCACTGACCTCGGACTTTACCCAACAAAAGTTTTTGCATGAGAGATGACCCTGAGGGCCGCGGGAGCCGGGCGGCGCATATGAACTTTATCGCGAGTTCCGCACGCAAAGAAGGCCACGTGCCTTGATGTTTTGGGCGTGACAGCGAGAGGGGTCCTGGTATGGCAAGGTGACGTGAAACAAGGCGGCGCCGACCTTTTGGTCGCGCCGCCGAAGTTGAACGTCAGATTGCCGTGCCAGGGCCCCTCGCAGCGTCAAGAAGACCGCCGTTCGGTAGAACGGCGGAATTTAATTGTTCAGCATGCGGTCGAAGCTTCCCGAGTCGCCATCCCGATAGTCGGCGGTCATCAGGATCTCCTGCGGAAT
>CAKUCJ010000091.1 GCA_934643435.1 uncultured Collinsella sp. | reverse complement strand
GACTGATAGCGGGCTTGATTTTCGCGCCGTCTCAATGACGGAGGATGACGTGGCGGTTATTTCCGTGCCATCGTATGCCGGTAGAGTTCCGGCCGTGGTGGTCGACCGTTTGGGCATGGTACGCGGCAACGGAGCGCGCGTCGTTCTGGTCTGTGTATACGGAAACCGGGCGTTTGAGGACACGCTTGTAGAGTTGGAGGACGTTGCAAAACGCGTTGGATTTAGGGTGATTGCAGCAGTTGCTGCCATTGCGGAACATTCTGTTGCTCGACAGTTCGCTGCTGGGCGACCGGACGCGCAGGATGTGGCCCAGCTTGCCGAGCTTGCTCAGCAGATCCGGTACAAGCTGCTGGATGAGGATGTATCCGAGCCCACTATTCCCGGCAATCGTCCTTATAAGCAAGCTGGAGGCCACGCCATGGTGCCAATGGCAACGGAGGACTGCGTCTCCTGCGGCGCATGCGTTGCAGCATGCCCTGTTCGTGCTATCGACAAGGACGATTCCAAGCAGGTAAATGGCGAGACGTGCATCTCCTGCATGCGTTGCATCTCCGTATGCCCGCAGGATACTCGCAAGCTTGATCCCAGCAAACTCGCCGTCGTTACCCAGATGCTGAGCAAGGCTTGCGTCGAGCGGAAAGAATGCGAGCTCTTCATCTAGTGCAGGAGCGTCAATCAGTTTTTCTCCGTCCCTCCCGGCAGGTGGCGGCATCCTTTCTCTAAGTTGCGGTGGAATACGGACTGCTTTTGCCTTTCAAACGGCTTTTCAGTCCCTATTTCACCGCAACTCACAATTGGTGCAAGGAGTGTCCCTGGGTGTCGGCAGGAAAGGAACGTCCCTAAGTGCCGCTTAAATACCGTTTATCGAAGAATAAATACCGCTCACCGGTCATAATGACTATTCTGGCTTTGCTGTTGCCTACAATAATCCCCGTAAAAAGAAATGCGGAAGGTTACCGAGTCCCTCGGACGTGGGCCTAACCAAAGTCTTTGAACGGGTGTGTCTCTATGGACGCATTCGCTTGATTTTGGTTGGGCTATATTTATGAAGGGACATGCCACCATGGGTTTCTTTTCTCGCCTGATGGGCGGTTCGGATGAGCAGAAGACTGCAACCTCCGAGTTCGAAATCCTCGCTCCCGTTTCCGGCGAGGTTGTTCACCTAGAAAAAACCAACGATCCCGCTTTTAGCAGCCGTGCCGTGGGCGATGGCGTTGCCGTGGTTCCCCAAGAGGGAACGGTGTGCGCTCCTGTTTCCGGCACCGTCGCGGCGTTGTTCCCGACTGAGCACGCGCTGGGCATCATGTCCGACGACAGCTCTGCTCAGGTGATGCTGCATATCGGAATCGACACTGTTAAACTTGAGGGCAAGGGCTTCCATGCGCTTGTTGCTCAGGGTGACCATGTCGACGCGGGCCAGCCCCTCGTCGAGGTCGATTTCGACGCGGTCCGCGCCGCCGGCTTCGATCCCACGGTCTTCGTTATCGTGTGCGAGCGTTCGGAGAAGTCGACTCTTCGTGAGCATGCTTCCGGCCCTGTTGCTGTTAAAGAGCCTGTCGTCTGGCTTTCCGAGTAAATTCTTGTGGTGGGTACCGTGGTTATCAAGCGAGTTTTCAACAATAACGTCGCAATGGTCACTTCGGACGATGGCTCCGAGCTCATTGTCATCGGTCGAGGCCTCTGCTTTGGCCGTCATGCCGGCGACGCTATCGATGAAGCATCGGTCGAAAAGACCTATGCGCTGCAGGAGGGCACTTCTCAGGATTCGCGTACGATCGACCGCTTGGCACATCTTTTGGAGTCCATCCCCACCGTCAACCTCGTGATTGCCGAGGACATTGTTCAGATGCTCCGTCGAGAGCTCAATGTTGATATCAACGACAAGATTCTCATTGCTCTCGCAGACCATATCGGCCTTGCTTTGGAGCGCGAGCGCAAGGGCGTCTCCTGTGAGAATCCGTTGCTGCTCGAGATCCAGCAGTTCTATCGCAAGGAGTATGCGCTTGCGGGCCGTGCGCTGCAGATTGTCAAGGAGTATATGGGCATCCAGATGAGCGAAGAAGAGCAGGGTTTTATTACGCTGCATATCGTCAACGCCACCATGCCGCAACGCTCCGACCGTCTGATTATCTCGGTTCAGCTTGTTCGCGACGTACTCGCGATTGTTTCTGAACGCTACGCCACGACCCTCGACGACACCTCGTTGCCCTATGAGCGTTTCGTCCGCCATCTGCAGTTTTTCGCACAGCGGGCGCTCGATCCCGAAGCCGGGCAAATCGATGACGACGCGCTGTTCCGAATCGATGAAACTAGATTCCCGGCTGCGTTTTCGTGCACAGATGCCATTGCCGCCCACCTGTCGTCAACCTATAACGTTGTCGTTTCCAATGCCGAGAAGAGTTATCTCGCGTATCACATTGTTAACCTGCTTGGAGAACCTGGTCTCTAGGCATAACGTGCCCACACATCGATTGATATAAGGCAAGGCTCACGGTCTTGTCCAGGGCACATCTGTCTTAATTTGCGGAAAAGGAAGGGGAGTACCGCTATGACCGCAAAAAAGAAGTTCAATTTCAAAGCGCCGTTGGAGGTGTTCGCGAAGTCGATCGTCCAGCCGATGATGTATCTCTCGGTTGCCGGCATTCTGCTCATCGTGGGCATCATTCTGACCAACAAGACCATTTGCGCCATGATTCCCGTGCTGGGCTCCGGTCCGTTCCAGCTTGTGGGCGCCGTTGTCTATCAGTCGCTGATGTTTATCATCAACAACCTCTCGATTCTGTTCTGCGTGGGCATCGCCGGCGCCATGGCAAAGAAGAACAAGGGCCATGCTTCGCTGATCGCCCTGATGTCGTTCTTCCTGTTCCTGCAGGCTAACAACATCGTGCTCAACGCCACCGGCTCTCTTGCCGAAGCGAGCGGCATGCTCGGCCTTACCGGAACCGGCCAGAGCACCGTTATGGGCATTCAGGTGCTCGATACCGGCGTGTTTGGCGGCATCATTCTTGGTTGCATCACCGGTGCCGTGTTCAACAAGTACTCGAACAAGCAATTCCCCATTGCCCTTTCGATGTTCTCGGGCGTTCGCTTCCCGTTCCTGATCATGATCATCATCTCCTGGATCATGGGCGCTGGCTTCTGCATCGTTTGGCCTCCGGTTCAGGGTGCCATCTCCTCCGTTGCCGGCATCATTAAGGAGTCGGGCAACATCGGTCTGTTTATCTACGGCATGCTCAACAAGCTGCTCGTTCCCACCGGTCTGCACCACCTCATCTACACCCCGTTCCAGTTCTCCGACGTGGGTGGCACCCTTACGCTGGGCGATCAGGTTATCGCCGGCGCCTATCCCATCCGTGTCGCCGAGATGGCAATGACGGGCCAGCCCTTCTCCGATAGCACCTACTTCAACAGCTATACCTTCAACAACCTGTGGCCCTACATCGGTATCGGTCTCGCCTTTATCTTCACTGCCTACAAGCAGAACAAGGATAAGACCAAGGCCGTTATCATCCCGCTGATCATCACCGCCGTGCTCTCCTGTGTCACCGAGCCCATGGACTTCCTCTTTGTCTTTGCCGCTCCCGTGCTCTTTGTCGTTCACTCGGTTCTTTCCGGCATCTTCCTGGTCCTGCTCAAGGTCCTCTCCGTGCCCGCTTCGACTGCAGGCGGCATCATCAACATCGTGGTTTCCAACCTGGTCCTCGGTGTCGACAAGACCAACTGGCCGGTTATGCTGGTGCTTGGAGTCGTCAACGCCGCTCTGTACTTCTTCCTCTTCACCTTCCTTATTAAGAAGCTCAACCTCCACACGCCTGGTCGCGAGGAGGAGTCCGAGCTCGCCGAGTCCGTTGCCGAGGGCGAGGCCGCCGCGTCTGTCGCGGTGAAGCAGGGCGCTGTTGCCGCAGCTCCCGCAGAGGGCGTCGATGCAGGCATTGCCGACCTGGTCGCCGGTCTTGGCGGCAAGGACAACATCGAGGAGCTCGAGAACTGCTTTACGC
Source organism: uncultured Collinsella sp. (assembly GCA_934643435.1). Classification (GTDB taxonomy): domain Bacteria; phylum Actinomycetota; class Coriobacteriia; order Coriobacteriales; family Coriobacteriaceae; genus Collinsella. The sequence goes on along the minus strand of CAKUCJ010000091.1, from coordinate 1,827 downwards.
GTCTCCGCGTGAACGTTAAGAACCCGGACCTCATCGATGAGAACCTCATCAACCACGTGCCCAACAGCGGCATCAACCGCAACGGCAACAATATCCAGATCATCTTTGGCATGAAGGTCGCCGAGATGCGCGACAAGGTCGAGAACGCAATTGAGAAGGAGCAGTAAACAATGATCATTACTCTGTGTGGTGGCGGATCCACCTTTACCCCCGGCATCGTCAAGTCCATCGCCCTGCGCAAGGACGAGCTCGACGTTGACGAGATTCGTCTGTACGACATCAACGAGGAGCGCCAGCGCAAGATCGGCGTGCTCGTGGACTGGATTTTGCACGAGGACCTCGGCCTGGACATCAAGCTCACGGTGACCACCGACAAAAAGACGGCTTTTACCGACGCGAGCTTCGTGTTTGCCCAGATGCGCGTGGGCGGCTACGCCATGCGCGAGCAGGACGAGAAGATTCCGCTGCGTCACGGCTGCGTGGGTCAGGAGACCTGCGGCTGCGGCGGCCTTGCCTACGGCATGCGCACCATCTTCCCCATGGTCGAGCTGATTGATGACGTTGAGAAGTACGCCAAGAAGGACTACTGGATTCTCAACTACTCCAACCCTGCCGCCATCGTGTCCGAGGGCTGCCGTGTGCTGCGTCCCAACGCTCGCATCATCAACATCTGCGACATGCCGATCGCGATCATCGACGTGGTTTGTGCTGCGCTCGATATCGACAAGAAGGATGTTGAGTACGATTACTTTGGCCTCAACCACTTTGGTTGGTTCACCTCGATTCGCCACAAGGGCGAGGAGGTGCTCCCGCAGCTGCGCGAGTACATCAAGGAGCACGAGATTCTGCTGCCTGATTCGTACCTCAAGGGCATGGGCTCGCTGATGTCCAAGAAGCCCGAGGAGACCACCGACGAGCATCCCGAGCAGAACCGCCACACCAAGGGCAGCTGGTACTACGTCTGGAAGGGCGAGTACGAGATCATGGAGTGCTTCCCGGAGTACCTGCCCAACACGTATCTGAACTACTACCTGCAGCAGAAGGAGTTCGTCGAGCATTCCAACCCCGAGCGCACCCGTGCGAATGAGGTTGAGGAGACGCGTGAGAAGAACCTCTTTGATGGCATCGACCACTACGAGAAGACCGGCGAGATCGACGAGAGCACGTTCTATGCGGGCAGCCACGGCGACTGGATTGCCGACCTGGCTATCGCTCTGAAGAACGACACCAAGCAGCGCTTCCTGGTCATTTGCGAGAACAAGGGCGCTATCCCCAACATGCCCTACGACGCCATGGTCGAGCTGCCTGCCTACATCGGCAAGAACGGCCCCGAGGTCATCAGCCGCGACAACATCCCGCTGTTCCAGCAGGGCCTCATGATGCAGCAGCTGAACTCCGAGAAGCTCGTGGTCGAGGCTACGATTGAGGGCTCTTACGAGAAGGCGCTCAAGGCTTTCACGCTCAACAAGACCGTGCCTTCGATGAACGTCGCCAAGGAAGTTCTCGACGACATGATCGAGGCCAACAAGGACTTCTGGCCCGAGCTTAAGTAATGGCGACCGTGCCGCTGGCCACATAACTTGAACAATGCCCCGTCCGCGTGTTGTGCGCGGGCGGGGCATTGCCGTTTGGAGCAAAGTAACCTGACCCTCTTGCACCAGCATGAGAAAAAGTTTGGGGGTGGGTTTCTGACTTGGGGTGTGTTTGATAATACGTTTTAGCGTATATGGCGATTATCTGCGGTAAAGATGTTTATCACCGCTGGGGACGACATTTCATACCGCCTGCCGAACTGTGTTGAGACCTAACACATTTTTAGGTCAGTGT
>CAKUCJ010000090.1 GCA_934643435.1 uncultured Collinsella sp. | reverse complement strand
TGCGCGACATCCGAGGTCAGGCGCTTCTCGTGCTTCATGTCCTTCTCGAGCGAGGTGGCCATCTCGTCGAAGGTCTCGCCCAGCTGATCGATTTCGTCGTCGCCGCGCAAGCCTGTGCGAGCAGACAGATCGCCATCGCGAATTTGCTTAGCCGTGCTGGTAATACGATGAATCGGCTTGGTGAGCATGCGCGACATGAGCGCACCGATAACGACCGAGATACAGACGGCCACAACCGCGGCAAGCGCCATTGCGTTAAAGGTCTTCTCCCTAAACGCAGAATCTGCCTTGGTGAGCAGGGCATCGGAGCCGATGGCCCATAGCTTTACCTGTCCGACATGCTCACCGGAAGACGTTATGATCTCGACATTGGCCACGCTGTCGGAGTCGGTGGGTGCCGACGAAACCGGACTATGCGAGGCTTTTTTACCGCTCGAGCCGCTAGACGCCGATTCATTCTCGCGCACATCCGCAGTCGCGCTTGCCGAAGGCCATGAGTCGTCATAGACGATGACGCCCTTCTTGTTGACGACCTGCATGCCCAGGTCGTCGGACACCAGGCTTGATGTCGCGACCGTGCGCAGCTCGCCCACAGTCCAGTTGCCGTTTTCCTCATACGATGTCGCCAGCTTTTCGGCGGCGGAATTGGCGATCTCGACGATATTGGAGCGCGTGTAATCCGAAAAGACTGTGCCCCACACAACGGAGACAACGCCCACCAGCACCAATACCGTCATGAGCGACGTCAGGGCAAAAGCCAAGGCCATGCGCGAGGGATAGCTCATCGTTGGCCGCGAATCGGAACGAGGCGTGTTCCAACTTGCCTTGGAACCCGCCTCGCTCTCCTGCCTGTGCTTTTGTCCGATTTCAAAGCGCGCAGGTGTCATATGTGATTTCCCTATTTCTCGTCCGACTTATCGGTCTTGGCCGGGGCCTCGAAACGATAACCGACGCCGTGGACGGTGTAGAGCCACTTAGGCTTCTTGGGGTCGTCGCCCAGCTTGGCGCGAAGATTCTTCACGTGGCTATCGATGGTGCGCTCATAGCCCTCAAAGTCGTAGCCGAGCACCTTCTCGACCAGCTCCATACGGTTGTAGACGCGACCGGGATGGCGAGCAAGCGTGGTGAGCAGCTTAAACTCGGAAGCAGTCAGGTCTACTTCCTTGTCCTCGACCAGAATCTTGTGGCCCGAAATATCGATGACCAGATCGCCGAAATCGAGCACCTCAACGGCAGGCTCGTCGGCCTGGTGGGCACGGCGGAACAGGGCGCGGACGCGGGCGACGAGCTCGCGCGGCGAGAACGGCTTAATCAGGTAGTCGTCGGCACCAAGCTCAAGGCCGATAATGCGGTCCTCGATCTCACCCTTGGCGGTGAGCATGATAATAGGCACATCCGAGGTATCGCGAATGGTGCGGCAAACGCGCTCGCCGGGAATCTTGGGGAGCATAAGGTCGAGCACGACCAGGTCGAACTGGTGCTTCTCGAACTCCTCGATCGCAGACTGGCCGTCGCCGACGCCTACAACCCAGTAGCCCTCGCGCTCGAGATAGGCAGCAACAGCGTCACGGATTGCCTTCTCGTCCTCGACCAGCAGAATCTTTTTTGCATCTGAAGCCATAACACGGCCCCCCTGTCTCAATTAGCTAAGAACAAGCCTATTTTAACGCACCTGCACCCACCGGGCGCCACTGCGGTGCGGCGGCTCGGCGGGCGGTACCCATAGTTACAACGCGCTTATTCCCCCGTTGACGCCTTTTTAACCCCTCGGAAGCTAAAGAGAAAACAGGCGGGCGGTAACCGTCTCGGGAATTCCCTGGCTATTGCGCACCGTGGCATAGGTTAAAAACGCATCCGATTTACCTGCCGTAGCAGGGTAATCGCCGTATTCCAGAGCACGGTCGGGCGACAACAGCGAACCGTAGGTCTTAGCAGAGGTATCGATTAGAAAATGAGACGCCTGAACCTTAACTAGGAATTTGTTCTTCCTACCGGCAGCGCACGCAAGCGGCTCACGCGACAGGAAGAGGAACGGACCGCCCTCGTTGCCAATGTAGGTACCCATGTTGCCAAGGCTCCCCACGCCACTATAGGTCGCCTCGATGGAGAACACAAAGGTATCGCCCATATATACGGCCTCAAAAGGAGACACCGACGAGGGAAGGACCAGCTGGGCCCTCTTGGTATTGTTGCCGCCCGTCAGGTCGATCGCCGTCATGCCATAGTAGACGCCCTCGTCGTTGTGAACACGCGGCGAAATGGTCAAGATGCCGTCACTCACGCGCGGGGCGCACGCAAAGCGACCCGTTGACTTCCAGATGGCCTCGGCCTTTGCCTCATCGAGTGAGCGTCGGTAGCAATACGAATCGTTACTCGTCTTATTGCCGCCCGTCGAGGGCATCTTGTACCAAATGACGGACGATTCGAACGCCGTAAACAGCGGAGGATCGTAGTCCTTGCCGCCTCGATCGAGCTCGACCACATCACCGACAAGCGAAGCGCCTGCCAGATTTTGCGCATAGAGCTTCCATGAGGAGTTCGCAAAGTTCATCTCGACCCAAGCGAACACGCCATCGCCGGCGCGGACATCGTAAAACGAATACCCCACGCCCTCAATGGGGTCCTCGACGAGCGTGGTGAGCGAGCCGTCGCCCAAGTTGAGCACACCAAGCGTGTTGGCATGCAACGCAGATGCCGGCGCCATCATCGCTGCAGCATAGTCGCCATCGCAGTAGTACAGCAGCGTGCCCAGCGGCAATGTCCATGAGGCCGTGGGTTCAAGATCGATGTCGACGGCATCATACTCATCCGTAATCGAGACAATCTTGGAGTCGTCCTTGATAACCTGGGGCTCGCCGGCAGCATCGTCACTCGTGCCCGTTTTTTTCGAGCATCCGGCGAGCACCGTGGCAGCACCCGCGGCAGCTCCACCGAGCACAAAGCCGCGGCGCGAAATTCCGTTTTTAAGGCGATTGGCGACACCCATTAGGCGATCTCGGCGCGAGCGGCCTCGATGGCGCGCGTAAGCTGATCGGCACAAGAAGTCTTCTTCATGCCGCAGGTATTACCGGCGAGAACCTCGATCACGCGATCGGCAGGAGCGCCCTCGACCAGCTTGGAGATGGCCTTGAGGTTGCCGTCGCAGCCGCCGGTAAACTCGACGCCTAGCACCTTGCTGCCGTCGTCAGAGAGATTGAGGTGAATATTGCGAGCGCACACGCCCTGCGGTTTGTAGTCAAAACCAATCATTGAGATCCCCTCTCATAAAGATATTTCAAGAGTCTATTATCCCCGCCCGGGCCGATATAGTATCGCGGGCACCGATTCAACATCCTACGATGCACGGACTAGCGGGGGCAAGATTAGCAGTCCGCACCCTGCGTGTGGACCATACGCTTCTCACGATACATATTGTGGTCGGCAATGCGATATACATCGGCCAGCGTATTTCCAGCCGTCTCGACGGTCGCCACGCCAATCGACGCGCTGACCGTTAGGGCTTCATCGCTCACCGTGGCAAGACCGAGACGAAGGTCTTGTTCAAGCCCGAGCGCAGACTCGCCGTCAGTATGGGGGCAAACCAGCAAAAACTCGTCGCCGCCAACGCGCATCGGCAGGCAATCATCACCAGCCACCCGCAGCAGCACGGACGCTGTCCGTCGCAGCAGCTCATCTCCCATCTCGTGACCATGGATGTCATTGGTCCGCTTGAGATAATTGCAGTCCAGCATGATCACGCTCACCGGCAAGCCCTCGTTCACCAGGCTATCTCCGCGCGATTCAAGGTAGTTACGATTGCGAAGCCCCGTCAGCTTATCTTGGTATGACAGCTCCTCGGCATGCTTGACCATCGATATGTTGTGCGTTGCCACGACGACCGATTCCAGCCGGCCTTGCTCGTCGCGATGCTGGGGGACAACCTGCAGCGAATACCAAGTACCTCGACAATCTCGCACCTCGGCGGCCAAGTATGGCACGCCCTCCATACGTTCACGAAGCGTACTTATATCCACAAGTCCCACAACCGCTTCACGGCTTTCGGGGCTCACGATATCTCGGCAGACCGTGTCCATAAAGTCATACGCCTCGCTGTGTTCGGCAAATATCTTCGCTATCGCCGGCGACATGTTGATTCCCTCGATCTCGAGCGTATCGAGATGTAAAAGGAAGGTCGAGTCGTAGATGGCACTTATGGCATTGATAATGCCGAGCTGTTTATCCTTTTCGGCTAAGTTTCGATGGTCAACGATATTTCGCGCTAGCAGCACCACAACCCAAAACGCAAGACAAACCAACACACCGGCGGCGACAAACGAAACTCTGCCGGACATGACCTCCGCTTTGGGATACAGCGCAAACAGGCGATAGTCCTTGTATGCCGCACGCACGGCATACCATTTGCTTCCGCGATACTCGATACGTGTCAGGCCTTCGTCTTTCCACTCGATTCCAGATCCGGCAAGGAGCCGAGCGAGCGACACGTCGACATCGGGATCATTAGAGGAGACGATCTCCGCATCCTCCATAACAAGCACCGTGGGCCCTTGATGGAAGGTGCTGTTTGCAAGCACGTCGGCTATGGCATATGAATAGTCGTCCGCCGTATCGGGGACGAATGAACGGTATGCCAGGGCAACGCCGTCGCCATACGGGGCAGCGCAGACGGCAAAAACAACATCGCGGCGCTCAACGACAGTTGAGTAGGACACTTTGGAACCTTGATACATCGATGCGACCGACGAGCAAGCCAGTTCTTCTCGCCATAGCATGAGCGGATCGCGGCCATCGATGTCGTAGTGGGCGGTCATATGGCCGTCGGAGTCCATGACCATCAGCCCCGAAAGGTTCTCGGCATGGACATATTGCTCGATAAGATCGTCGTTGACTTCAACGCGATCAGGGGGCAGGAACGTCGCAAACGATTCGACCGCAGCATCCAAATCGTGCGTCGCCTCGGTTTTTCTTCCCTGTTCGTAGCGATCATATTTTTCGCAGGCGTTTTCCAAAAACACCATGGTTTCTTGGCCAAACCCAAGCGTTTTTTCGAGACAGCGATGTGTGCCGACCATAAACAGCAGATTCAGTAAGACAATGCTGGCAACAACGCTGACGACTATGACAACCAGGTTCTTTTTGTGCAAGAAGCGCTCATCATTTGTCATGAATTCGCTCCTTGCTCACTCGTCGTCGCTCCCGCCTTGTAATTGCCCACAACACGATCAATCGTGCCATCTCGATCCATGTCGAACAGCACGGTGTTGAGGGACTTTACATACGACCCTTCATAGCTGTTCTCAAACGCGACGCCCAGGTCAACCGTCATAACGTTGTCAGCGAACACGCGATAAAGGCCGGGGTACTGGGCGACGAGTCGGTCAAGCGACCGTACGTCCGCCATCCAGCAGTCCACATATCCTTTGGCTAGAGCGGCTTTGCAGAGTTCGGCAGAGCCATATGATTTGATTTGAACGTCCGGCGAGATCCCCAGATCCCCCGCAAGCAATCTACGTTCACTCACCGAGCCCGCAATCACCGCAATGGTCCTGCTTCCATCGAGATGCGCCAAGGACTTGATACCACTCGTTTTCTTGGCGGCAACCGAGACCGTTACGGTTAGATACGGCTCGGTCCAGTAATACTTATCCTCGCGATAACAGGGCGAATAATCGCACCATAGGCAATCGATATCACCATTTTTGAGCAGCCGGTCGCGATCGTTCCAGTCAATTTCAACAAACTGCGGCTTGAGCCCCGCACGCTCACACGCCTCGCGGGCGATATCGATATCGATACCGGCGTAATCGCCTGTGGTATCGACATATACATAGGGGTCGTT
>CAKUCJ010000089.1 GCA_934643435.1 uncultured Collinsella sp. | reverse complement strand
GACCAATAAAGAGCGCAATGATAAGGAAGACGCCCAGGATGCACAGGTTGAACAGGTAGTTGAACGAGTACATGCCGCCGACGGTCTCGCGCAGCAGGTTGATGCCATAGGTAAAGGGCAGCAACGGATGCAGCCATTGGAAGAAGCCGGGCATCATCTCGATGGGATACATGCCCGACGAGCCAGGGATCTGCACAATGACGAGGATGACGCCGATAGCTTTACCGATATGCTTAAAGGTAGTGGACAGCGCATAGATGATGTTGACGTAGGTGAACGAGATGGCGATGCCGCCCAGCACAAAGAGCAGCGGATTGACGCACTGAACGCCAATGACCAGATCACCCACGGTAACGATGATGGCCTGGAAGGCACCCAGAATCACCAGCAGCAGCCAGCGGCCAAAGTAGCTCTGGCGCGCCGTAAAGGCACCGATGCCCTCGCGATCGACCTCGAGCTTGTAAATGGCGATGAGCACGTAGCCGCCCACCCAAAGCGCCAGGTTGGTATAGAAGGGGGCAATGCCCGAACCAAAGCTCTTGACCGGGTAAATCGACTTGGAGGTCAGCTCGACCGGAGATGCCATAAAGTCGGCAACGTCATCGACGTCGACGCCCATCAGCTCCGCCAAATCGCCCATGGACTCCGAGGTCTGCAGCGCCGCGATGTCGTTAGCGGCGGTTGCAAGCTTGTCCTGGACCTTGGCAAGCGAGGCATCGGTCTGGGCCAAGGTGGTCTTGGCCTGGCCGAGCGTGGCGTCGAGCTGCGAAAGCGTGCCGCGCGCACTTGCAATGGTGGGCGTGAGGCCAGATACGATACCCGTCAGGTCGCCCGAGACGGCGGCAAAGGAATCGAGTGCACTCGAGGCCTTCGGCAGCACGTTTTGACCTAGGTCCGTCTGGGTCTGGCCGAGGTTGGTCGCACCGGTCTGGATTGCGTTATTGATAGCGTCGCTGGCGCCCGAGACAGCCGCAGCGTCATTCGCCATGGCGCTCGACTGCGCGGACAGACCGTCCTTGATGCTCTGCAGCTTCTCATTCTGCTCGCGGAGCGCATCGATGGTCGACACGATAAGCGCATCAACGTCCTCGGAGCCGGTCGACGTGTCGTTGGCAAGGATCTGGAGATGCCCAATGACAGCGGTGTTGTGATCGATCGTAGCCTGGAGAGACTCGAGCGAGTTGTCGATGCGGGTGGTCGTAGATGTGACCGCGCCCGTCAGCTTGCCAATGGCGGCGTTCGCGGAAGCCGATGTCTTGGTGAGCGCAAGACTGCCCTCCGAGAGTGCCTTGGAAAGCGAAGAGATGGAATTGCCCGTCGTGGTACGAGCTTCGCCCAGCAGATCATTGCCCTGGGAGATCGCCTGCGTCAGCGACGGCGCCTGACCCTGCAAGCCGGCGAGCGCCGCATCGGCCGAGGCGATGGCACCACTCGTCTTATCGATGGCGGCATTCATATCGCCAATCGAATCGCGCACCTCGCCCAAAGTGTCGGATGCTTCGGACACCGAACTTGCAAGCGAATCCTGAGTCTGGGTTGCCTTGTTCTTAAGGTCGACGCCTGCATCCTTGGCGATACCCGCCACGGTCTCGCCCACCGTAGAGACAAACTCCGCGTTGATCTGCTCCTCGATGGTGTTCGCACCGGTGTCGGTGACCTTGGGCGCAATGGCGCTCTTCTTCTCATTGACGTAGTACGTGAGCTTGGGCTGATGGTAGTTGCCATCGAGCATCGAGACTAGGTTATCCGAGAAATTCTTGGGGATCACGATCGCCGCATAGTACTCACCGCTCTCGACGCCCTCTTTAGCATCGGCAGCCGAATCGACGAAAGTCCAGCCCAGCTGGTCGTTCTCCTTGAGCTGATCGACGACTTTATCGCCCGCGTTGAGCTCGCCCACCAGGTCGTTTTGGGTGCCCTGGTCGTTATTGGCGATGGCGATCTTGATGCCCTGGGTGTTTCCATACGGATCCCAGTTGGCCACGATGTTGTACCAGGCATACAGCGAAGGAATAACGCACACACCAAGGGTAACCACCAAGGCGACGGGGTTCACAAGCAGTCGCTTAATGTCGCGCTTAAAAATCGCAAAGGAGACCTTTGCATCGGATAGTTTGCTGCCGAGACTCACGCTTGGACCATCCATCCTGTCGTTGAATCGAATCGTACTATCGATAACCATTGTACGTAGGCGTTTTAGCGTCTCGAAGCACAATGGTATTGAGTTTTGCGGGTAGCAATATACTACGAAGATTAGTTAACGTACAGTTGTACAGTATCTTTAATTTCAGCAGGTCACAAAACCACAACCCGCACAAATAAATGATCCCTTGGGGACGGAGGAAAACGGATCACCGGGTCAGACCGATCCTTTCGGTGATCCGTTTTCCTCCGTCCCCAAGGGATCATTCAAAAGCAAACGAGAGAGGAAAATCTCCCACTTCAAGCCCGCATTCGAGCCAAAAGTGGGAGATTATCCACTCTCGTTCTAATCTAGTTACGGTGCCGTATCCCCAAGCTACATAAGGTCGCAGATGGCCGCGGCAAAGGCCACGGGGTCCTCCGGGAGGATGCCCTCGACGAGCAGGGCCTGGTCATAGAGCAAGCCGGAGTACTGCTTGATCTTGTCGGCGTCGCCCGCCTTCTGAGCAGAGACGAGCTTGGCAAAGACCGGGTGCTTGGCATTGAGCTCGAGCACGCGCTGGCTCTTGGGCATACCCTCGGGCGCGCCCTCGGGACCCTTCTGGAGCACCTTCTCCATCTCGAGCGAAAGCGGGCCCTCGGTAGTAATGCAAGCAGGGGCATCGGTCAGGCGCGCGGAGACGGCGACCTTCTCCACCTTGTCGCCGAGCGCCTCCTTCATAGCGCTAAAGAGGTCCTCGTTCTCCTTGGTGGCGTCCTCGGCCTCCTTCTTCTCGTCCTCGGTCGCCAGGTCAAGATCGCCGGTCGCGACGTTCTTGAGCTCCAGATGACGATCCTCGACCTCGGGCTCGGCACCATCGGCCACGGCCTTCTCGGCAGCCTCGCGAGCAGCATCGTCCTCGTAGACCTTGGGCATATCGGCAGCCACGTACTCGCGCATGGCCTGGAACGTGAACTCGTCCACGTCCTGCGTCAGCAGCAGCACGTCGTAGCCGCGGTCGAGCACGCCCTTTACCACAGGCATCTTGGCAAGGCGCTCACGCGAGTCGCCAGCGGCGTAGTAGATGGCCTTCTGGTCTGCAGGCATGCCCTTGGCATACTCGGCCAGGGTAATCATCTTCTGCTCCTTGGCGGACCAGAACAGCAGCAGGTCGGCGAGCTCGTCGGCCTTCATGCCATAGCTCGAGTAGATGCCGTACTTAAGGCCGCGGCCAAAGTTCTCAAAGAACTTCTCGTAGGCCTCGCGGTCGTTGTCACGCATATCCTCGAGGTCGGCGGTGATCTTCTTCTCGACGCGCTTGGCGATGGCCTTGAGCTGACGGTTCTGTTGCAGCGTCTCACGCGAGATGTTGAGCGACACGTCGGCGGAATCCACGACGCCACGGACAAAGTTGTAGTAATCGGGCAGCAGGTCGTCGCACTTCTCCATGATCAGGACGTTAGAGCTGTAGAGCGCCAGGCCCTTCTCGTAATCTTTGCTGTACAGATCGAACGGGGCGCGACCCGGCACAAACAGCAGGGCGTCGTACTCGAGCGTACCCTCGGCATGGAAGCTGATGGTGCGAGCCGGATCGTCAAAATCGTGGAACGTGGACTTGTAGAACTCGTCGTAGTCCTTCTGCTCAACATCGGAGCTGCGCTTCTTCCAGATCGGCGTCATGGAGTTGACGGTCTCGAGCTCCTGGTAGTCCTCGTACTCGGGCGTGTAATCGTCCGGCGCGTCCTCGGGCTTGGGCTTCTGACGGCTCTTGCTCACCATCATCTGAATCGGGTAGCGCACATAGTTGCTGTACTGCTGAATCAGGCTCTTGAGGCCCCACTCGGTCAGGAAGCGATCGTAAGTCTCGGCCTCGCCGTCGGCGTCGAGCTTCTCGTTCTCGCGCAGCGTCAGGATAACGTCGGTGCCGTGCTCGGCGCGCTCGCCGTCCTCGATGGTGTAGCCCTCAAGGCCGTCGGACTCCCACACATGGGCGACATCCTCGCCATAGGCGCGGCTGACGACTTTCACGTGGCTGGCGACCATAAAGGCCGAGTAGAAGCCCACGCCAAACTGGCCGATGATATCGACATCGGAGCCCTGCTGCTCGGCGTTCTCGGTCTTAAACTCCTCAGAGCCGGAGTGGGCGATGGTACCCAGGTTGCGCTCGAGCTCCTCGGCGGTCATGCCGATACCGTTATCCGAGATCGTGATGGTGCGGGCATCCTTATCGAAGGAGACGCGAATGGCCAGGTCGCCCTGGTCGAGCTTGACGCTCGGATCCTGCAAGCTCTTAAAGTTGAGCTTGTCGACGGCATCGCTCGCGTTGGAGATAAGCTCGCGCAGGAAGATTTCCTTATTGGTGTAGATAGAGTTGATCATGAGGTCGAGCAGTTTTTTGCTCTCGGTCTTAAATTGACGCATGTGCAGTCCTTTCGCGCTACCCCTGCCCGCAAAAACGGCTCGGTTGCCCGAGCCGCATTGCAGACCTGCTATGTTCAGACTTAGATTTTATAACCCATTAGCGCGCATATATACACACGGAACCGAAAAACTGTATGTCGGAACGCCGGAACGCCCATGCGTCGATTGCCAAGGAGTGTCCCCAGCTGCCGGCAGAAAAGGAACGCCCCTATCTGTCACCCACGCGCTTTGCCATCCAGGCGTGGGGCTGGCCTTCGTCCTCATAGTCCACGGGCGCGATCTGGGTATAGCCCGCCTTGGCGTAGAGCGGCAACACGTACTCCTGCGCGTGCAGCTTTATGAGCTTGGCGCCGGCATCACGCGCGGCAGCATCGCTAGCCTCGATAATCTTGCACGCTAGACCGCGGCGACGCATAGCCGGCAGCACGGCGACGCGCCCCATAATGTAGGTCTCCCCCGCCGCGACGCCTTCGTCCATATCGCACGCAGGCGACGCCGGTGCCTCGGAATCGGCCATGCGCTCCAGCTCCTCAGGGAACACGCGCGAGCAGCCGGCGAGCTCACCGTCCACGTACAGCGTCACATGAATGCAGCTCGGGGCCTCGTCGATCTGGTCGAACTCATTCTCGTAGCCCTGCTCATCCATAAAGACAGCGCGGCGCACCAGCGCCGCGTCCTCAAAGCATCCCGTCTTAATTTGAATATCCAAAGTCGCCCCTCCGTTCAAAGCAAACGTTAGGGACAGATTTTAGCGAAAATGAGCACCGCGCACGCTAAACTTGGCGCGCGCCTTTGCCAGGCAGTCGTAGTGACGTACATTGTGGGCATCGCTCGCAATAAAGCTGTACAGGCCCTCGTCGAACAGGCGCTGCGCCGGCTTTTTCTCGCGACCAAAGCGCCCGCCGGCAATAAAATCTGCCGAAGCCTGCAGCTTGCAGCCCATATCGACTAGACGCTCGGCAATGCCAACGTCCTTCTGGATGGCCCTATAGCGCTCCGGATGCGCAATGATCACCTGGTAGCCGCGGCACTGCAGGTCATAAATCGTGTTCTCGTATTCCTCAAAATCATACGAATCGGCGCGCGTTGAGAGCTCGAGCAAAAACTCGTTCGATCCATCAAAGTGCAGGCGATCGGACCACTCAATACCCAAATCCATCAGTTTGGCATGGTTGACCTCAAAGCCCATCTGCAAATGCATATCGCCCGCATGGGCACACAGGAGTCGATAGGCCTCCCACATATTGGCGTAGTCAAAGTATGGGTCCCGGCAGTGCGGCGTGCACACCATGTGCGTAACGCCGACGGCGCGGGCCGCCTCGAGCATCGCCAAGCTTT
>CAKUCJ010000088.1 GCA_934643435.1 uncultured Collinsella sp. | reverse complement strand
GGCATCGTCCGTTTCCTCGTCGAGTTCGTGCGCGTGCCCGATGCCCAGCTGGGATATCTGCTGGGCGGCGTCATCACGATGGGGCAGCTGCTGAGCCTTCCGCTTGTAATCGCAGGCCTGGCGCTCATCATTTTCGCCCGACACCGCAATCGCCCCCAGCGCATCTACCTCGACGCCTAACCAAAACCACCACAAAGGGGACAGGCACCTTTGTGGTGGTTTTCTAGAAAGGTTATTTGGACTGTGAAGGATTCCGACCTCTCCACAACGGCTGCGCGCGATGCCGCTCGCATCGTCTGGTTTAAGCGCTATCCCGTCAAGCAGACGCTCATCGCATTTTTACTCGCCCTGCTGGCGACCACGGCGTTTTCTATCGATCCCGCCCCGGTGTCGAGCAATGCGGTCCTGTCGATCGACCCCAAGGCGACGGGTACGCTCTACGTGTGCTACGAGGTGCTCCTCTCGTTTGCCGGCCATACCGACGCGGTAATGCTGCTCGCGCTTGCCTGCCTGCTCACGCTGCCGTTTCGCTATGTGTTCTTTGGTCGTGGCGACGCTTGGCACCCGTCGGTTATCCTGCCGTCGCTGTTCTTTGCCGTCTGCATGGTGTTCGGCCGTAGCTACGACCTCACCGATTCTGCCGAGATCGTGCTTGGCGACAAGGCGCGCGTTATCTGCGCCTGGATCAGCGGCGCGGGCTGGATGCTCTTGGCGATCGTGGCCTTCTACCTGGCTTTTGAGTTTTTGGATTGGCTGAGCTCCCGCCGCATTCCGTTTTCGGAGGCTCACTTTGGCCGCGTGTGGCGTGCCGCCCATGCTGTGCTCTCGGTCCATCCTTTTGCTGGGCCGTTCCTTGTGCTCATGATTGCCTGGGCGCCCACGCTTATCGCCTCGCTGCCCGGCCTCTTTATGGGAGACACGGGCGCGCAGATTCGCCAATGGTTCAACTATCCCAACGGCACGAGCGACTACCTGCGCCTGCTTAACCCCAATGTATTGCTCAACGGTCATCATCCCGTCGTGCATACGGCCATTATCGGCTCGTGCGTGCAGCTGGGGCTTTCGCTTTTCAACAGCGCCAATGCTGGCCTCATCATCTACACCTGCGCCCAATATGTGATCACGGCCGCCTGCATGGCATATTCCATCTCGTCGCTGCGCAAGCTGGGAGTCAGCCTGCCGGTCCGCGGTGTCATCCTGCTGTTTTTTGCGTTTATGCCGATGTTCTCCAATTACGCGGCGCTGCTCACCAAAGACGTGCTGTTTGCCGATGCGTTTTTGGTGCTGCTCGTGCAGACCGTCAAGCTCGTGGCATGTGGCCTGCCCCGCCGAGATGCCAATGCCGAGCGTGCGGGCGAGAAGGCCCCCGTGCTCTTTGCGCGCCACGATTGGCTGCTGCTTGCACTGAGTGCCATGGGCTCGACGTTTTTGCGCAATGGCGGCCTGGTCTTTCCGCTGGCGGCCTGCGTGATCGCGGCGGCGTTTTGCGCTTGGGATGTACATGCGGCCCGCCATGCTACTCAGCAGACGGGTGCTGCGTCCCTGTGCACTGCCCCGCGCTTCTGCTGGCTCGGCGTCCTCGCGGTGCTTGTGCTCTGTCTGGTCTCTAACATGTACTTCACCAAGGTCTTTATGCCGGCGCACGACATTACGCCCGGCTCCAAGCGCGAGGTGCTTTCGATTCCGTTCCAGCAGACGGCGCGCTTTGTCCAAAAGCATGACGGCCTCAATTCGGGCGTCAATCCCAAGGTTAAGGACGACGGCACGATCGAGGAGGCTCCCTGCGATGGTCTGGTGACCGATGAGGAGCGCGCCGCGATCGATCGGGTGCTCAAGTACGAGAACCTGGGCCGTCGCTACAACCCGGATAAGTCGGATGCCGTCAAGAACTGCTTTAACGAGTATGCCTCGCAGGAGGACATCGACGCCTATTTTGAGGTATGGGCCCAGATGTTCAAAAAGGATCCCGAGTGCTACATCTCGGCACTCGTCAATAATTACTATGGATACTTCTATCCGAGCGCGCGCGATGCGTGGGTCTACAGTACGGCGCGCAGTGCCGAGATTATGGCGAAGCCCGACAACCTCAAGTACTTTGACTTCCACCCGGTCGATAGCAACGTCGTGCGCTGGTGCGATCATCTGATCAACCTGTATCGCGTGGCGGTGCAGCGTATCCCATTTATTTCGCTCACCATGAGCTCGGCCACGTATGTGTGGATCATGATCGCCGTGGTGGTCTATCTGCTGCGTCGCCATTCGTGGCGTGCGCTGGCCATCTGGATTCCGCTTTTGGGCGTGCTTGCCGTGTGCCTGATCGGCCCGTGTAACGGATCGACCTACATGCGCTATCTGTATCCGGTCATCGCCTGCATGCCGTTTGCCATCGGTGCCACCATCACCCGCAGCGACCTCCTCTGGTCCTAACTTGGTGCATTGGGGTCAGGTTATCTTGCACCAAAGGGTTGCATCATCACGACGCCTTCATTTTGGGGTTTATCTCGCAGGCCAGTAGGTATATCATAACGACGTTTGTTTATATTGCCCGAGCATCTGCGTTGGGCTTTAGGTCGAAACCGATAGGAGACACGTATGTCCGGACACTCTAAGTGGGCCACAACCAAGCATCGTAAGGGCGCGCAGGACGCCAAGCGTTCCGCCCTCTTCTCCAAGCTCAGCCGCAACATCACCGTTGCTGCCCGTCTCGGCGGCGACCCGCTGCCCGAGAACAACGCCAGCCTCGCCGCTGCCGTTGCCAAGGCCAAGGCTCAGTCCATGCCCAAGGACAAGATCAAGTCCGCTATCGACAAGGCCTTTGGTTCGGGTGCCGACGCCGCCGTCTACGAGAACATCGTGTACGAGGGCTACGGTCCCGCCGGCGTCGCCGTCTACGTCGACTGCCTGACCGACAACCGCAACCGTACCGCTGCTGACGTCCGTTCCGCCTTCTCCCACGCTGGTGGCAACCTGGGCACCTCCGGCTCCGTCGCCTTCCAGTTTGAGCGCAAGGGCCAGATCGTCGTCGCCAAGGAGATCCTGGACGAGAGCGCCAAGAAGGAGACCATGATCGCCAACGGTGCTGCCGGTGACGAGGAAGAGTTCATGATGGCTATCGCCGAGGCCGGTGGCGACGATTACGAGGACGCCGGCGAGGAGTGGATTGTCTGGACCGCCGCTAACGAGGTCATGGCTGTCTCCAAGGCACTCGAGGAGCAGGGCATCCAGGTCAAGGGTTCCGAGACCACCATGGTCCCGACCACCCCGACCGAGGTCTCCGGCGCCGACGCCAAGAAGGTTCAGCGCCTCATCGACCGTCTCGAGGAGCTCGACGACGTCCAGGACGTCTATAGCACCATGGACATGACCGACGAGGTCATCGCTGCCCTCGAGGAGGAGTAGCGCTCGCACGGGTTAAGCCGTGCATATCTGGGCATAATGAAGCGAGCATGCAAGCCTCGTGGAATAGATGAGCCGGATCCGCGTGCGTACAGCACCGGACCCGGCTCTTTTATAATGATGCGAATCGTTTTGCATTCTGTTGACCGAGACCTGAAGGGAGCGCGCGTGCGCGTACTCAAACGAGCCCTAGCGATCGTGTATCTTGCCGCCGCCATCGTGGCGCTGGGCACGCTTGTCTGCCAGTTTTGGGGGCCGTATACGTATCGCTTTATGCTGCTGATGCGCGATCCCATGCCGCGCATCGTCGTTACGGTGTGTGCCGGCGTTGTGGCGCTTGGCGTGCTGGTGGGATTCTTCCGCCTGATGTTTGCCCGTCGTGAGCCGTCTTGCGTGCATCCGGCGGGAGAGCGCAATATCGAGGTCACCCTCGCGGCGCTCTCCTCGTGCGCTCGCGCTGCGGCCGAACGCGACGATCGCGTGATGGTCGAGCATATCGAAGCGAGCGTCCAGGGTTCCGATGAGTCGCATGTCCGTTTTAAAGTCGAGGCCATCGCGCTCGACGACAAGGACGTGGCTTCCCTTGCTACCGCGATGCAGCAACGCATCGAGGAGGCCTGCGACACCATGCTCGGCACGCCGGGTACGACCGCTCGCGTCCGTTTTTTGCCGTCCAAGACTACCGTCCAGACCGTGGAGGTTTCCGGTGAGTGATACCAATCAAGACAAGACCGTCCGCACGCCGCGTCTGACGATCGACCAGAGCGCCGCGCCGGCAAGCGAGGCTGCCGATTCCAAAGTAGGGGCACCCGAGTCGCACGACGCGGTCGCCGATGACTTTGACGAGGCCATGGGCCTCATCAAAGGAACGGGGGCGGCGATCTGGAGTTATGCCGTTCATCACCCCAACACCACGCTCGGTGCTGTCGCGGGTTTTGTGCTCGCGGTGCTGGTGCTCACGCTGGGCCTGTGGGATACGCTCGTCATCGCATTCTTTGTGCTGATCGGCGCCGTGATCGGCCAGATCCGCGATGGCGAAAACGGGATCGTCAACTTCTTCGGCCGTCTGTTTAGCGGCCGCTAGCACGTATTCGACTGCCGCGCGTGCGGTGGGCATAAGGAGGAACCATGGCTTTTAACACGAAGGTCGATGTGGCCGATACTGAGCTTGAGGCTGACGAGGCTGTCGTCACCGAGGCCGAGGACGTAACGCTCGAGGACGAGGCACTTGTCGAGGCTGAGTCTGAAGACGAGACGGACGAGGACGACGAGGAGGCAGATGAGTCCGAGGACTCGCTGACCTATTCCAACGGCGTGATCGAGAAAATCGTCGCCATGGCCACCCGCGAGGTGCCGCACGTGTTGGGCATGAAGGGCAACCTCATGCACTTTGTGCAGGAGCAGTTTGGTGCCGAGAACCTGACCAAGGGCGTGACGGTCGAGGTCACCGACGACAACCGCGTGGTCGTCAACATCTCGGTCATCATCGAGTACGGCGCCTATGCGCCTGCGATCTTTGACGACGTTAAGGCACGCGTTACCGAGCGCCTGGCTGCGATGACCGGCCTTGAGGTAGCGGGCGTCAACCTGCGTATCGAGGACGTCATCACCCCCGAGGAATACGAACACCGCACCAGCCAGCACGAGTAACCTACCAAAAAGGGACAGGTTTGTTTTGGCAGGTTTTATCTGCGAAAACGTCAAACGGCCGGCCGCGCAGGCAAAAGCGCGGTCGGCCGTTTTCTGTATGTCCTCGATGCAGCCATGCCGCTCGTCTAACTAAGGGTTGCAATCTTCGCGTTCCGCGTTACCCTAATGGGCGCATTGTTTCCAAATTGTTAACGAGGGGTTGCCGTAATGGCCGACGAACACGAGACCGAAAGCAAAGCATGGGCGATTGAGGCCGCTGCGGCAGAGGCGGCGTCGCGTGCCGCCGAGGAGGTGCATCGTCCTCCGGTGGTGCCGATGGAGCGCGTTGTCGGTCGCGAGGATATCGAACGTGGCGAGCGCGCCGGCCGCAAGCGCAGCCAGGAGCCAGGCTTTCCGCGCTTTTTTGCCGAGCTCAACCTGGGCCTGATTCTCACGGCGTTTGCCATCGTGGCCTTTAAAACCCCTAATCACTTTGCCTTCGGCGGCACCTCGGGCGTATCGGTCATCCTATCCACGCTGTTCCCGACTCTGCCCGTCGGCGTCTTTATGTGGATTATCAACGCGGTCCTGGTCATCCTTGGTTTTATCTTTTTGGAGCGCAAGGCAATCCTTTGGAGCGTCTTTGCCTCGTTTGCGCTTTCGGCCTACGTTTCGCTGTTTGAGCTCTTCATTCCGACCGATGTTTCGCTCACAGGCGACATGTGGCTTGACCTGTGCTTTGCCGTCATCTTGCCGGCGCTGGGCAGCGCCATCGTCTTTGACATCGGCGCCTCGACGGGTGGCACCGACATCCTTGCCATGATCCTCAAGCGCCGTACCACGCTCGAGATTGGCCCTGT
>CAKUCJ010000087.1 GCA_934643435.1 uncultured Collinsella sp. | reverse complement strand
ACCACCGACATCACCGTCATCCAAAACGCCATCGGCAACGGCTTTCGTCCCATGGTGCGCGGACCGGTGACGCTCATTGTCGGCCTGGTCTATGCCCTGGTGCTGTCGCGCCCGCTCGCCACGGTCTTCGCGATCATCCTGCCCGTGCTGGCGATCGTGCTGGGCGTCATCACCTACCGCGTGAGCCCGCTCTACCGCCAGCTGCAGACCTCGATGGACCACCTCAACGGCGTGGTGCAGGAGGACCTTACCGCCGTGCGCGCCGTTAAGGCGTATGTGCGCGCCGAGCACGAGGAGGCCAAGTTCGATACCGTCAATACCGAGCTCGCCCGCACGGCGACGAAGACCTTCGGTAACGCCGTGCTCAACCTGCCGGTGTTTCAGCTGTCGATGTACGTGGCCGCCATCTCGATCCTGTGGATCGGTGGGCGCATGATTATCGCCGGCGAGCTGGGCGTGGGCTCGCTCACAGGCTTTATGAGCTATGTGCTGCTGATCATGAACTCGCTCATGATGATTTCCAACGTGTTTTTGCTGCTCACGCGCGCGCTCGCCAGCGTGGAGCGCATTTCGAGAGTGATTGACGAGCAATCGCTCATCCAGGCACCTGCGGCAGACGCGGCGGTGCGCGAGGTCGCCGACGGAAGCGTTGAGTTCCGCGACGTGTCGTTTAAGTACCGCGCTGATGCTGCCGAGGACGTGCTCGAGCATATCGACCTTCGTATTGAGCCGGGCTCCACGGTGGGCGTGCTCGGCGGAACGGGCTCGGGCAAGAGCTCACTCGTGCAGCTCATCGCTCGCTTGTACGACGCGACCGAGGGCGCCGTGCTCGTGGGTGGGCGTGACGTGCGCGACTACGACCTGGCCGCCCTGCGCGACGCCGTGGGCATTGTGCTGCAAAAAAACGTGCTGTTTACGGGCACCGTGCGCGAAAACTTGCAGTGGGGCGCACCCGATGCCACCGACGAGGAGCTGCTGCGTGCCTGCCGCGCGGCGTGCGTGGACGAGTTCCTGGACCGCATCGGCGGGCTGGATGGCGAGTTGGGCCAGGGCGGAGCCGGTGTTTCGGGCGGGCAGAAGCAGCGCCTGTGCATCGCGCGCACGCTGCTCAAGCATCCGCGCGTGCTCATTTTTGACGACTCGACCAGCGCGGTCGATATGGCGACCGACGCCAAGATCCGCGAGCACATCGCGCAGATTCCCGATACGACCGTGATCATCATCGCCCAGCGCATCGCGAGCGTGATGGATGCCGATCGCATTGTGGTGCTGGACGACGGGCGTGTCCACGGCGTGGGCACGCATGAGGAACTGCTGGCGGGTGACAACATCTACCAGGAGATTTACGCCTCGCAGATGGAGTTTGCGGGGGATGCGGACGACGGCGATGCCGACGGCGCGGATGATCCGTTTTCCTCCGTCGCGTGCGGATCGCTTCAGGCTCAGAAAGGAGGTGAGCGCCATGCCTAAGACATCCGCTCAGGCCCGTCCGGCCAATCTGGGGCAGACGCTCCGCCGTCTGCTCAGCTACATGGGCCACGCCAAGTTCTCGCTGCTGGCGGTGGGCGTGCTCGCCTCTATCGCCGCCATCGCAAGCCTTGCCGGCACCTATATGGTGCGTCCCATCGTCAACGGCTTGGCCGCGGGCGGGGAGGAGCTGCTCACCAAGCAGGTTCTCTTTACGGCCGCTATCTACGCCGCGGGCGTGCTCTCGGCCCTGGGCTATTCGCAAATCATGGTGCGCGCGGCCCAGCGTGTTGTGTCCGACATTCGCCGCGACCTGTTCGCGCATATCCAGACGCTGCCGCTCAGCTATTTCGACAGCACGCGCTCGGGCGACATCATGAGCTTCTTCACCAACGACGTCGACACGGTCTCCGAGGCGCTCAACAACAGCTTTGCCAACGTGATTCAGGCGACCATCCAGGTCATCGGCACCACGGCCATGCTCATCATCCTCAACTGGCAGCTCACGATTATCACGCTCGTGTGCGACGCGGCCATTGTGCTGTACGCGCGCTATTCGGGTATTCGCTCCAAGCGTTTCTTTGCCGCCCAGCAGGCATCGCTCGGCGACTTGGACGGATATGTCGAGGAGATGGTCTCGGGCCAAAAGGTCATCAAGGTCTTTAACCACGAGCAGGCCAACGTGGCCGGTTTTGACACGCGCAACCAGGAGCTGCGCCGCACCGGTGGCGCCGCGCAGGCCTACGCCAACTCGATGGTGCCCATGACCGTGGTGATCGGGTATGCCAACTACGCGATCGTTGCGGTGGCGGGCGGCATGCTCTGTATCAACGGCTTGGCCGACGTGGGTGCGCTCGCGAGCTACCTGGTCTTTGTGCGCCAGGCGGCCATGCCCATCAACCAGTTTACGCAGCTGGGCAACTTCTTGCTTAACGCGCTGGCCGGTGCCGAGCGCCTGTTTGCCGCAATGGACCTTGAGCCCGAGGTGGACGAGGGCTGCGTGGAGCTGGTGCGGACGGGTGAGTCCGTGTGGGCGTGGAAGATTCCCGAGGGCCGTGGCGTGGGCACGTACGGACATCTGCACGACGTGGCCTCGGTCGACGATGCGGGTCGAGCGGTGGCGGCCGACGGCACCGAGCTTGCCACCGGCCTGGTCCCGCTTGCCGGCGACGTGCGCTTTCATGCCGTGGACTTTTCCTATGTGCCGGGCACGCGCGTGCTCACGGACCTCAACCTGTTTGCCAAGCCGGGACAGAAAATCGCCTTTGTGGGTTCGACGGGCGCCGGAAAGACGACCATTACCAACCTCATCAACCGCTTCTACGAGGTCGATGACGGCGAGATCACGTACGACGGCATCGACGTCAAGCACATCGCCAAGGCGAGCCTGCGCGGGTCGCTCGGCATTGTGCTGCAGGATACGCACCTGTTTAGCGGCACCATTGCGCAGAACATTCGCTTTGGCAAGCTCGACGCGACCGACGAGGAAGTGCGCGCCGCCGCAGAGGCCGCCTGCGCCGACTCGTTTATCCGCCGCCTGCCGCAAGGCTACGACACGCCGGTTACGGCCGACGGTGCCAACCTGAGCCAGGGCCAGCGCCAGCTGCTCGCCATCGCGCGCGTGGCCGTGGCCGACCCGCCGGTGCTTATCCTGGACGAGGCAACAAGCTCCATCGACACGCGCACCGAAAAGCTCATCGAGCGCGGCATGGACCGCATCATGCGCGGACGCACCACGTTTATGATCGCACACCGCCTGTCCACCGTCCGCGACGCCGACGCGATCATGGTCCTCGAGCACGGCCGCATCATCGAACGCGGCACCCACGAGGAGCTCCTGGCCCAGCACGGCGAGTACTGGCAGTTGGCGCACGGCCTAAAGGAGCTGGATTAACCCGTTCGGGCACGGTACTTTGGCCCTCCATGCCCCTAACTTCGCCTCAAACCGTCCCAACATTCGACGTTTTTCGCCAAAAACGGGAAAAGCATCGAATGTTGGGACGGTTTTTCTGTCATCCGATCGGGTGGAATCTCTAACTTGCATGCGAAGGTGTGCGAATCCGCGAGCAGGGGAATAAGGTTGGTTATCCGACCCATTGGAGGGCTCATGGACCTGCCGATTGTTCTGTCCCATAAGACTGCCTGGCTGTACCACAACGTGGTGCGCCCGTCCGAGCCGCTCTCACGAGCAAGCAGTCTATACGATGAGGACTCGATCGCCGACGAGGTGCAGCCGACCGCGGATCTGCCTAAACTGGGGTTAGATGCCAAGGGACTGAGAATATCTGCGGCGGTCGAGATTGTTGCCGACTACCTGGCCTCACTTGGCATTCCACATGAGGAGCTCGATCGTATTGACACGCTGGTTAGCTTCGATTTTGAACGATCTCGGCCGGCGGGTCTCCGACGCCATGTGTTTGGGGCGCCCATACCCTCGGACCATCTTATCGAGGTAGCAGAGGGTCTCTTGGTGGTTGACGAGGCCATGTGTTTTGTCCAGGCGGGCTCGTGGATGAGTGAGCCCGAGCAGCTGGAATATGGGTATGAAATCTGCGCCCGATACCATTTGAATCATTTGTCGTCAGGCGATTATATCGAGATGGGGCAGAGGTATACCGTTGCCGGCTTGATCGCTTATTGCGATGAGAACCGATCTCGTCAGGGGGCTACACGTGCGGCTGCCGTGCTCAAACGCGTGCACGATGGTGCGCGGTCACCCATGGAGACGGCCACCGCGATCATGGTCGTCGCTAAGCGTTCCCAAGGCGGGCTAGGGTACACCAGGGTTGAGCTCAACCATCGGGTCGATGTTCCCAACGAGTTCAAATATCTCGCTAAGGCTGGGTATTTCGAGATCGATGTATATGCACCTGCGAGCGGTATGGGGATTGAATACAACGGTTCGGACCATCTCGATAAACAGCGCAGTGCGTCGGACGCGGAGCGTATGACCGTGCTGAGCGCGCTGGGCTTTAAGATGATCGTCCTCACCGGGACCCAGTTTGCCAACCGGCTGCAATTGCACCGGGCGATGAATGCCATTGCGCTCGCTATGGGTCTCAAATGCGACCGAAGCGAGGCGTTCCAGAGACGGCAGAATGACCTGCGGGAATTCGTGATTCGGCACTGGAATGGCGGCCTCTAGGGGCGGCTAGCTCGTCTTTCGAGCCCTGCGGACACCTAAACCGTCCCAACATTCGACGTTTTTCGCCAATATCGGGAAAAGCATCGAATGTTGGGACGGTTTGAATGCTGAGGATGGGCTCGGGAAGCCCTTCTTGCTCGAATGGCATGCCCTGTCGTACGCGTGTCGACCTAGTTCCTGTGTGCGGTACTATATTCCCTGAAGAATAATGGCCTGCGCGAGGGGAGGATTGCGTGGACGAGCGCACGCAACATGACGGTTTTGGCCGCGATATCAACTACCTGCGCATTGCCGTTACCGACAAGTGCAATTTCCGCTGCATTTACTGCATGCCGGCCGATGGCGTGGCGCCCCGTGCACACGACGAGCTACTCAGCGCCGAGGAAATCGCCCGCTTTGTGCGCCTGGTGGCGGGGGAGGGTATTCGCCGCGTGCGCCTGACGGGTGGCGAGCCGCTGGTCAGCCGCCGTATTATCCCGCTCATTCGCGACATCCGCGCGATCCCGCAGATCGAGGACATCTCGCTCACCACCAACGGCGCCCTGCTGCCCAAGCTGGCGCCGCAGCTCAAAGACGCTGGGCTCGACCGCGTCAATATTTCGCTCGACACACTCGACCCTACGCTCTTCGGAAAGATCACGCGCCTGGGCCGGCTTGAGCAAACCATGGCCGGCATCGATGCGGCGCTTGCTTGGGGATTCGAGCCCGTCAAAGTCAACTGTGTGGTCGTGCGCCGGCTCAACCAGGATGAGGCGGCCCTTGCGCGCCTGACCGTTGACCGCCCCATTCACCTGCGCTTTATCGAATACATGCCCATCGGCGACGAGCATACGAGCTCGCATTGCGCTGTGGACCCGCATGCGCCCACGCTCAATCCCGAGCTGTGGGACGCGAGCGACACCGTACCGAGCGACGAGCTGCGGGCACGCATCAATGTCGGCGCTGCTGCGGCTGGCCTGGGTGAGCTTGAGCCGCTCGACATAAGCGACGCTCCTGCCGGCGCGGGCCCTGCGCGCTATTGGCGCTTTCCGGGCGCGGCGGGTACAGTCGGCTTCATTAGCGCCATGTCCAACCATTTTTGCGCGAGCTGCAACCGTCTGCGCCTGACGGCCGACGGCAACGTGCGCCCCTGCCTGTTCAGTGATGCCGAGTATTCGGTTCGCGAGGCGCTGCGCCGTGGTGATGATATGCAGGTGCTTTCGATTTGGCGCGATGCCGTGGCCCACAAACCGCAGGAACACGCGATAATTGAGGGCACGCAACGATTTATGTCCCAAATCGGAGGATGATCATATGGCCAAGAGCAGGTACGCCGA
>CAKUCJ010000086.1 GCA_934643435.1 uncultured Collinsella sp. | reverse complement strand
GAACATTTCTTTGTCCTATCTCATAAGGAGGATGGCATGGCTGATTCTATGTTCCACCAGCCCGTTATGGGTCGTCGCGCCTTTGTTGGCGGCACCCTCGCTGCGAGCTCCATGGCTTTTCTTGCCGCATGCGGCAAGAAGGGCGGCGACGCTTCCGGTTCTGAGTCCGGTTCGACGCTGAACTTCTACATCAACAACCCGGTTTGCATCGAACCCTACAATGTCCAGGAGGACCAGGGCACTCAGGTCGAGTACCAGCTCTTTGACGCTCTGACCTCTTATGACGCCGAGAAGGGCGAGATCGTTCCGCTGGCTTGCGAGTCCTTTGAGGCTAACGACGACGCCACCGAGTTCACCTTCAAGATCAAGAAGGCTAAGTTCCACAACGGTGACGACGTTACCTCCAAGTCCTTCAAGTTCGGTTGGGAGCGCTTGGTCAACACCAAGTCGGCTATCGCTACCGAGTATGGTCCTTCCGAGGTCGCTTATCACCTTTCCATGGTCGAGGGCTATGACGATCTGCTTGCCGGTAACGCTACCGAGCTCACCGGTGTCACCTGCCCCGACGATGAGACCCTCGTCGTCAAGCTGACTTCCGCCTACGCCGACTTCCCCTTCGTCGCCACCCACCCGGCTCTGGCCCCGGTTCCCGAGTGCGCCGAGTCCGATGCCAAGAGCTTCTACCTTGCCCCGATTGGTAACGGCCCGTTCATGATGGACGGCAAGTGGGAGGATGGTCAGGAGATCAACCTCAAGAAGTTCGACGATTACTATGGCGACAAGGCCAAGATCGACGGCGTTCACTTCCAGGTCATCAAGGACATGGAGACTGCTTACAAGGAGTTCCAGGCCGGTAACCTCGACGTCTGCGACGTTCCCGTTGCTCAGATCGATGCCGCCAAGAAGGACCGTGGCGAGTCCAAGGATGGCTACACCATGAGCGACGGTCAGCGTATGCTGCTCGGCGCTGAGCCTTCCACGTACTATCTGACTTGCAACACCACGGCCGAGCCGTTCAACAACGCCGACCTGCGCAGGGGCATCTCCCTGGCCATCAACCGCGAGGCCATCTGCAAGACCATCTTCAAGGGCACCCGTACTCCCGCCGACGGTATCGTTCCTCCGGGCATCGATGGCTACAAGGAGGGCGCATGGGAGTTCTGCGCCTATGACGTCGACAAGGCCAACGAGTACCTCGACAAGGTTGCTCCTGCCGACGCCAACGGTGACCGTGGCATTAACGTGACTCTGTCCTACAACCAGGACGGTGGCCACAAGGAGATCATGGAGTCCATCATCGGCGACCTCGCCAAGGTGGGCGTCAACGCCGTCTCCGATACCCCCGAGTGGTCTGCCCTGCTCGAACAGTATCAGAACTTCAACTACCAGTTTGGTCGTCTGGGCTGGATCGCCGATTACCCGATTATGGACAACTTCCTGTATCCGCTGTTCCACTCCGACTCCCTCGGTGGCGACAACCGTTCCGGTTACAACAACCCCGAGTTCGATGCCAAGGTCGACGAGGCTCGTACCACGGTTGACGACGAAGAGCGTATCGCGAAGATGCAGGAGGCCGACGCCATGGTCGCTGCCGACAGCCCGGTTATTCCGCTGATGTTCTACACGCACACCCTCGCTGGTTCCGACCGCATCAAGCACCTCTATGTTGATCCGCAGAAGCATGCTGATCTGGGTACCGCTGAGCTCGCATAAGATTTGCAGCTTTGGTGAGGGTCAAGTTTTTACGTAGACCTCATGGGAAACATACAGTTCCCCCTAACCTGGGGTAAACTGGCTGATGGTAATTTTGGGATGCCGGTCTGGCGATCGGCATCCCATTTAGGTTAATCCCTAGATAGGGGAGTGGTATGGGTAAGTACATCGTTAAACGTGTGCTTCAGTTCATCCCGGTATTTTTGGGCGTTACGCTGATTCTGTTCGCCCTCCAGAATATCGTGCCGGGAGACCCGATCAAGCTGATCGGTGGAGACAAGGCTCTGTCCCCCGAGGTGGAGCTTCAGCTTCGCGTGCGCTATCACCTGGTCCAGTCGGACGAGGACGGCAACGCGATCCTTGACGAGAACGGCGATCCCGTTCAAACGTCGCTCGTGGACCGTTACGTGTATTACATGAACGGTCTGCTTCATGGCGATTTGGGCAATTCGTATCAGCGCAAGCTGCCGGTTACGGATATCTTTGCCCAAAAGTATCCGTATACGGTCAAACTTGCCGCGTGCGCCATCGTGCTCGAGGCAATCATGGGTATCGGTGCGGGTATCATTTCGGCGGTAAAGCGTTACTCCTTCTGGGATATTTTGGTAACGCTGACCACGTCGATCCTCGTTGCCGTTCCTGCTTTCTGGCTCGGTATGCTGCTGCAGCTGTTCTTTGGCGTCATCCTCAAGGATGCCACCGGCGGCGCATTCTCCATGCCGATTTCGGGTGCCGGCGGTGCTAGCTCTCAGTATCAGGATTGGATGCACTATGTGCTTCCGACCATCACGCTTGCTTCGGTTTCGACCGCCTATGCTGCCCGCATCATGCGCTCGCAGTTGCTCGATGTCATGAACCAGGATTACATCCGTACGGCAAAGGCCAAGGGCCTCTCCAATCGCGCGATCATCATCAAGCATGCGCTTAAGAATGCACTCATCCCTGTCGTTACCTATATTGGTGTCGACTTTGGCGGTATGCTTTCGGGCGCCATCCTGACCGAGACGGTCTTTAACTGGCCCGGTATCGGCTATGAGGTCTATCGCGCCATTAGCATGCGCGACTGGCCCATCGTTATGGGCGGCGTTACGCTCATCGTCGTCGTCGTCATGGTGATCAACCTGCTCGTCGACATTAGCTATGCATTCCTCGACCCGCGCATCCGCCTTGGCGGTCCGTCGGATAAGGCCTAAGGGAGGTACGTCTCATGCAGGAAACTGATTCTCAGTCTCAGGAGCAGGCTACCGCCACCAAGGCCGCATCTGCTCCCGCCAAGTCCCGCACGCTGTGGGGCGACGCTTTTAAGCGTCTTCGTAAGAACAAGCTCGCCGTTATCGGTGTCTGCTGGATTATCATCGTCGTTGTGGTTGCTCTGACCGCCGATCTGTGGGCTAAGCCCTGGCTCGGTTCGCCGACGGCTTCCGATTCGACTACCATGGCCGAGACTTCGCTGCTGGCTCCGTGTGCCGATCACCCGTTTGGTACCGACTCCCTTGGTCGCGATATTCTCGTCCGCGTTATCTACGGTGCACGCGTTTCGCTTTCCGTCGGCATCATGGCCACTGCCATCTCCACGGTGATCGGTCTGGTCATGGGCGCCCTCGCCGGTTTCTATGGCGGCATTTGGGATACGATCATCATGCGCTGCGCGGATATCTTCCTGGCGTTTCCGTACGTGCTGTTCGTTGTCGCCATGATCGCCGTTATCGGCCGTGGCCTCCAGAACGTCTTTATCGCCATTGGTATCCTCGGCTGGCCTTCGATTGCGCGTGTCTTCCGGTCCGCGATCCTGACGGTCAAAGAGAACGACTATGTTGATGCCGCTCGCGCTATGGGTGCATCCGATGCCCGTATCGTTATGCGTCACATCTTCCCGAACTCCGTTGCTTCCATCGTGGTCTACGCGACCATGAATATTGGTGGCGCTATTTTGACCGAGTCCGCTCTGTCCTTCCTCGGCATGGGCGTTATCCCGCCTACGCCTTCGTGGGGCTCCATGATTCAGGACGGCCAGCAGTATCTTCTGACCGCTCCCTGGATGATGATCATGCCCGGTCTGGCAATTCTCTCGACGGTGCTCGCTTTCACCCTGCTTGGTGACGGACTGCGCGACGCCCTCGACGTCAAGATGAAGGACGCATAAGGATGAAGAAGAACAAGAACTATGTGGACCTGAAGGACCAGCCGGTTCCCGAGGGCCAGCATCTGCTCGAGGTCGATGACCTTAAGATGTATTTCCACACCGAGGATGGCGTCGTTCGCGCTGTCGACGGTGTGTCCTACACGCTCGATCGTGGCGAGACCCTGGGCGTCGTCGGCGAGTCCGGTTCCGGTAAGTCCGTGACTGCCATGACCATCATGGGCCTTATTTCGATGCCTCCGGGAAAGATTGAGGGCGGTGACGTTCGCTATCGCGGTCGTTCAATCCTCGAGATGACCGAGGAAGAGATGCAGCACATTCGCGGTAACGATATCGCGATGATCTTCCAGGATCCTATGACCTCCCTCAATCCGGTCTACAAGATCGGCAAGCAGGTGGGCGAGGGCCTTCGTCTGCACCGTGGCTACTCTAAGCAGGAGGCGCTCAAGCGCGCCACCGAGCTTCTGGACCTCGTGGGTATCCCCGAGCCCGAGAAGCGCGTCAATGAGTATCCGCACCAGTTCTCCGGCGGTATGCGTCAGCGCGTCATGATTGCTATGGCTCTTGCCTGCGATCCCGACATCCTGATTGCCGACGAGCCCACGACCGCTCTGGACGTTACCATTCAGGCTCAGATTATTGAGCTCATGCAGGAGATGCAGGAGAAGAACGGTAACGCCATCATCATGATTACCCACGACCTGGGTGTTGTCGCCGACATGGCCGACAAGATCATGGTTATGTACGCCGGTCGCCCTGTTGAGTTCGGCACGGCCGAAGAGATCTTCTACGAGAGCCGTCATCCCTACACCTGGGGTCTTATCCGCTCCATCCCGGAGCAGGCCATCGATGAGAAGAAGCCGCTTACGCCGATTCACGGCAACCCGCCTTCGCTCATGAACCTGCCCGAGGGCTGCGTATTCTCGCCCCGTTGCCCGTATGCCACGGACAAGTGCCGCAAGCAGCGCCCCGAGCGTGTCGTTACCGAGTCTGGTCACTACTCTGCGTGCCACTACTCCGGTGACCCCGAGTTCCTCAAGAACGCTCCTGAGACGTCCCGTACGCGCAAGGATTCCAAGAAGGGAGGCGAGGCGTAATGGCAGATACCAACGAGCGTACTCCGCTGCTGAAGGTCGAGCACCTTTCAAAGGAGTTTCCCGCTGAGTCCGGCATGTTCGCCAAGCGATTCTCCAAGCGTGTCGTCTCTGCTGTGAACGACATTTCGTTTGAGATCTATCCGGGCGAGACCTTCGGTCTGGTTGGCGAGTCCGGTTGCGGTAAGTCCACGACGGGCCGCACCATCATGCGCCTCACCAAACCGACGGCCGGCAAGGTCTTTTTCCAGGGCAAAGATGTCTCCGAGATGAACAAGCATGAGATCAAGGACATGCGCCGCGAGATGCAGTTCATTTTCCAGGATCCCTATGCTTCGCTGAATCCTCGTATGACGATTGGTGAGATCGTCTCCGAGCCCATGACCATTCACGGCGTGGGCACCAAGGAGGAGCGCATCGAGCGCGTCCGCGAGCTGCTGGACGTCGTCGGTCTGAACCCCGAGCACATCAACCGCTATCCGCACGAGTTCTCGGGCGGTCAGCGTCAGCGTGTCGGCATCGCCCGCGCGTTCGCTCTGAAGCCCAAGCTGATCATCTGCGACGAGCCGGTCTCAGCTTTGGACGTTTCCATTCAGGCGCAGGTTCTGAACCTGCTGAAGGAGCTCCAGGACAAGTTTGGCACGGCTTACCTCTTCATCGCCCACGACCTCTCTGTCGTGCAGCACATCTCCGACCGTGTTGCCGTTATGTACCTGGGCAAGATGGTTGAGGTTTCGGACTGGAAGACGCTCTACAGCGAGCCGCACCATCCGTACACGCAGTCGCTGCTGTCTGCTGTGCCGGTGCCCGATCCGGATGTCCAGAAGACTCGTAAGCGCATCATCCTCGCCGGCGATCCGCCGTCGCCGCTGGATCCGCCGACCGGTTGCCGTTTCCACACGCGCTGCCCGATCGCGCAGGGCATCTGCTCCGAGAAGCTTCCCGAGTTTAAGGAAGTCGCCTCGGGCCACTGCTGCGCCTGCCAC
>CAKUCJ010000085.1 GCA_934643435.1 uncultured Collinsella sp. | reverse complement strand
CGCTACGGCGAGGATGGCCGCTCGCGCCTGGTGGTACACACGAAGGCAAACGGCGCGTGGTCCGCGCCCATGCCGGTCGACTTCCCCCTGGGCTTTGGCGAGGGCGACGTGGAGCGTGGCGGCACGTTCGATTACGACTTCGACGTAATTGAATACACAGACGGCGCGGGGCGCACGGACGCCTACGTGCTGCTGGTCTCGGGAGAGCGCCCCGAAGGCGACGCAACCCGGTTCGATACGGCAAGCACAGCCGGCATACTGTCCGTTGTGCGTCTGCGCATAAGTAATAGCGAAGTTCGCGTGGTATCGCACACGTCGTGGCGCAGCATCTCGCGCGGCCGCCTGCAGGAGGATGGCTACCATTGCCTGCAGTGCCCACGCATCACGGTGGGCAAGACACTTGTCGACGGACGCCTGTCGGGCGCCTATCTCCACCGCCGCGGAGCCACCGCAGAAAAGGCGTTGGGCACCGAGGCAGAGGTCGCACTCGAGTGCTTTACCCTGTGGTCGGATGATTTGGGCGACAGCCTCACGTTCCGTCAGGTCCTCCGCTTTCCGCAGGCACCGTCGAGCATCGAGCTGGGCGCGCCCGAGAATATCAACGGCAAAATGGTGGTGCCCGTTGCATACGAGACTGCAAGCGGTTGTGGCTGCGCATCGTACGCTGTGATCGGCCAGTCCATCGCGGGTTGGGGCGTTATGTCGCCAGATGCCACAGTGCCCCACGCGGTGCCGTGGCCGCAGCACACGGGCTTTTTGGCTACCGTCAACGAGCAGCTGCAGCATATTACTTGGACACGAGGCGCAACGGCATTTGCATCGGAGCCCGTGGGCGCCGCGGGCTGTGGCCCGGCGTCGTTCAGCGCGAGCAACAACGGTCGGTGCTTGATGTACGTAGAGAACACCGACGGCAAGGTGGGACAGACCTATGACGAAGAAGGCAACCCGGTAGCGGTAATGGGCAAGCATTTCCGCATCTTCGCCAGCGCCTTGGCAGGCGACCTGTTCACGGAGCCGTTCGTGATGTGCGAGCTCGACCACCCCGTCGATCAGATAACGACGTTTTTGACCTCGGGCGGCATGCTCTCGGCGCTCGCCACGCACATTGTGAGTGCCGAGCAGAGCAAGGCAGAACTGCACGGCATCGAAGTGCCCCTGGTAGCGTGCGCCACTCCGACGGGTGCGGTCGCTACCTCGGGCGCGGTGGTGCCCGGAGCAGCAGGCGAATCCTTCATGGTCACGGTGCGAAACGACGGCAACACCTTGCTGACCGCCGGTACGATCGATCTGTACCGAGAGGGCTCTAACCAGCCGTTCTCCAGCGCATCCATCAGGTTCGGAGCGAACGCACGCATGGCATCGATCTACGATCCAGAGCTTGCCGAGGACGCTTCGGCCAACGACATGGCACACGTGAAGTACGCAGTCGAGACGCTGGGCGCACGTTTTGCGACGCACCCGCTGGTCGCTGACAATGGCAACGCCGTGCTGGCACCGGGCCGCACGGCACAGTTCCGCATGAGCTTTGCCATCCCGGAGAGTTGGAGCGACGAGGTGGGCAAACGCGTCACGCTGTATGCGAAGGCGCGCGACCTGGTGGCACTCGATCCCGTAACGCTCGAGGAGATCCGACCCGGCGCAAACTCGGCTCTGGGCGCCGTACTGCACGAGTTCCACATTCCCGATGCGGCATGCGAACGCGCAGAGGTGCTGGTGGGCGTAAGTGGCAATGCGGATACGACGGGGCTTCACGACGCCCCGATGACCGCGGACGGCGATGGCGGCTCGAGCGGCGGCGGTTCTGGCACGGGAGGCAGCTCCGGCGGAAGCGGCTCTGGCAGCGGCAAGGGCAACGACAATAACAAGAGCTCCGGAAAAGCAGGCGCGCTTGCTGGAACGGGCGACAGCAACGTCCCCCTGACGGCAGCCGCAGTAGCACTCGCCGCAGCCGGAGCCGGCCTCGTCGCCTACAGCGCCCGTCGCACCGCCCTCGAGCGTAGCGGCAGCGATGAAGCCGGTACGGATGGGTCCCGCTAACTCTCAGCCGCTTTTTTGAGCGGCGCTGACCCTGTTCGTCGAACAAAAAAGGGGCTGGCTCTGATAACCCAGAGCCAGCCCCTTACGCATTAGATGTCGCCGGCGTCGTCGAACTCTGCCTCGAGCTTGGCACGGCGCTTTTTCGCCGTGAAGAACGATGCGCACAGAACGGCGAATGTGGCTATGAAAATCGTCGCACCGCAGAACACGCCCGTAGCCAGGTTCGCCAACCAAAAGACGCTTTCGAGCGGTACGATCTGCGCCTCAGCGATACAGCGCATCGCGGCAA
This sequence comes from uncultured Collinsella sp., assembly GCA_934643435.1. Classification (GTDB taxonomy): domain Bacteria; phylum Actinomycetota; class Coriobacteriia; order Coriobacteriales; family Coriobacteriaceae; genus Collinsella. Next base: position 3,617 of record CAKUCJ010000085.1, on the reverse strand, counting down.
TGACAAGCGCAAACGCCGCGCCGCTAAGACCGCTGACAAGCAGGAAGTATCCAACAGGAAGATGCTCGGTTTGCCCAAAACGATTGGTATCGACATAGCCCTTCCGCGTTTGCAGTCCTGCACAAATCAGCATCACGAGAACAAGCCACACATACATGGCGGCCTCAAACGGCGTTGCAAAGCCATGCGGCATTTCACAGGCGTCGCTGTGAACCCACGCTACCTGTCGCGCTATAAACTGGTAGAAAAAGATCATCAACATACCAAACGAAAGCAGCCCAAAACCAAGCTTGTAGATCTTCGCGTTCTCAGCTTCCAAACGTTCATCCTTTGGGCCGGCATATTCACGCCACTTTTGCACGAGTTTTAAATCTTCAAATTTCATAGTGGCCTCCTAAAGAGCGTTGGGGTCGACGTCGATCTCGTCTTCCCAAAACAGGTCGTTCAACGTGACGCGCAGCGCTTTGCAAATTGCCACGCACAAGTTGAGCGTGGGATTGTATCCGCCCGCCTCGATCAGGCCGATGGTTTGACGCGTAACGCCCACGGCCTCGGCTAAGTCGGCTTGCGAAAGACCAGCCGCCGCGCGCGCCGCCTTCATGCGTAGGTTCTTTTTGCCCGGCATGGAGTTCCTTTCGTAGTAATGGACAGATATCCGTTGCAACATGACAGAAATATATTGCATCCATCAACGTATGTCAACTATATCTGTCATTATGAAAAGCATGTCTGTCATGAGCGCGCAGGCACGGCTTTCTTTCGATTCACTATTACATTCATCTTGATTTCGTTGTCACATTACCATATCTACCTCGTCATTTGCAGTCTTGTATCACCTCTCTCGTTGCGGTATTAAGCATTACCCACCGCAACCGAAAGGATGACATTAATGGAAACGAGCCCCCTGATTCCCATACGTCCGTCCGATGCAGAATTGATACGCATCGCAATAAATAGCCACTTAGTCTCGGCAGGAATAACGATTACCGCGAGCGAGGCAACTGATCTTGCAATGCATCGAGAACTCTGCCTACGGGACAACGAACGAATCGAGTTTGGAACCCCCGCTGTTGTGACGATTGCCGAGGAACTCGCCCTTTCCTCCTGCTTGAAAACCTGCAATGCGGCGGATGCCTTAACACGTCTTCAGGAAGTGTTTTATCGGACAAGGGACGAGCTTTCCGTCGAGGTGCCCGACTCGGAGATTATCGAGGCCATCTGCCATTGCTTCGATGAGCTGGGCAGCGCCTTCGACGTTGCAACGCTACCCACCGAAGAACTCATGACATTCTCAAAAACCTATCAGCAGGCCCAAGAGAGCACCGAGGAAGCCTGCTATTGCCTCACGGACGACACCGGCCACACGCACACGTTCGACCCAACGGAATGGGACTACGACGAAACGGCACCCGGCTGGAACGGAGAGAAGTGGGGCGATGACATTGATGAATAGCAACATCCAAGAAGCCGGACGTCGAAAGCCCATGCGGGCACAGCACAATTTCGCCCAGCTCATGGCACACGTTGCCAGCCTGTACTGCATGAATGGATCCTCATCGCTCAGTCAGCAGGAAATGGCCGAGCTCACCCTATCGATCGCTTATACGCTCGGCCTCGCCGATGCCACGCCCGAAGAAGCTATCCAGGCGCTCTGCGTTGAAGACCCCGTTGCGCTCTGGCACAGCCACCTAGCCGAACTCGATTGCCGCATCGACAATGCGCTCGTCACGTGGAAACGCATCGTCCTCGCTATGCCGCCCATCCGCAATGTTGCGCTCCGGGATACCCTGGCAAGCCTCGGCGACCTTAAGTCCCGCTACGATACGCGTTTTGCCGCCCATGCAGTCCCCTGCGAAATCGATTACCAGCTAAGCGAGCCAATCAATATCAACCTTAGGGGTCTGGATTACATCGAAGCGTGGCTCGCCCAACTCGAGCGTGAGACGATGTGGATCGCGCAGTTCGATGTCGACAGTTGCATCTCAACACTCGAACGCGTCTGCCCCGATTATCGCGGGCTTCACATCAACCTTTACGACCTGCTGTCCACACATGCCAGCGAACTTAAGCTCAAAATGTAATGCTCGCCTGGCGCTCGCACACCAAAAAAGGCCGGCCCCGATAAATCGAAGCCAGCCCTGAGTCGCCTGACGTGGGAATCGCAATCCGTTACTTGAGCTTCAGCGCCTCCATCATGGGCACGGCAGCATCCCAGTCGATCTTCCAGCCAATCGACACGCGGACGGTCTCGCCCGTTGCGGGAGCCGTCGCAAACAGCGTATGACCGTTGTCGGGACCGGTAAAACGCAGCCACGTTATGCCGTTGTACTCGACCTGGTCGGTTGTCGTCTCCTTGCCTTCGTAGACCTGCTCTAGGCTTGCAATCTCTTCCTCCGGCGAGCGCGGGAAGATGCTGATGTGCAGGCGTCCTCCAGTCTCGTCATGGAAGAAGTCTGCCTTTTCGTGCTCTTCGTTGGACGAATCCAGCGTGTATCCATCGGCGGCCTCGATACTGTACGATGCGCAATCGATGCCCGTTAAATCTGCCTTCTCGCCAGAATCAGCCACGCCACCGGCCGCCTTGAACTCCTTAGTCTCACACCCCGTGGTGTCAAAGTGCATGGCCTCATGATTCTTGGCGGGGGCGTAAGCGTCTACGAACTCGACAGTGATGGGCCCGTAGTACGCCGTTTTGGGCGCCCAGAAGTAGACATACTCAACGGTCTCGCCCGGACCGATATCTTGCCTCTTGGAAAGGTCGATGCCCTCGTGAAGCTCATCGGGAGCCTCGCTTGCAACGTAATCGAGCACGGCGGCCTTGCCGGAAGTAAACAACGGGTCGCCTGCCTCAAGATCGCCCTGGGCAGCATGCACGTTAAAGGAGTTAAACGTCCTGTTCTTCGCATTGTTGTTGGTGATCTTGACGTGCAGGTAAAAGCCGTCCTGCAGCTTAGCGTCGCCGCGATAGAACGTACCGTGGGCTACCGACTCATAGGTTATGCCAGCCACCTCGACCGTCTGCGACTCATAGGCCTTGGCCTTCTTCTCTACGGGAGCACTGCCGCCCGAACTGCCAGCCGAGCCGCTTGGAGCACCACCGCCACAGCCGGCCACCGAACACGCCAGCACGGCCGAAAGCATCACGGTGGGAATTCCTAACAGCAGCTTTTTCGTCATGGGCTTCATCATCCTCACCGCTCCTTTCGGCTTGCAGCTCATCCGCTGCCCGAGGCTTTCGTCGGCCCCGTGGCATCGGCTTCCACTATGAGCGTATGACGAAACGCGGCACAGGCGAAGTGACCCGCGGCCCAAATATCGACCCGCCAGCATCCCTTATGGGCCAAAAGGACCCGCGCACGCACGCCCGTGGCCCATAAAACGAGACGTCTGTCCCAATGTTCGATTTGAACCAACAGCCGCAAACAAGATAGGGCCCCTTCAGCCGCCTTCAAACTTACTCGGACAGAACCGACTCGGTTTTGCCCGAGTAAGCGCCGTTGCACCAAATTCCGAACGATTGTTCGATGGATTTCGTGTTGGATGGAATCGTCCACGGGCTGGGCTATGCTACCTTGACTATCTATACGACTTAAATGCACAAGAGGAAGCACCAAGAG
>CAKUCJ010000084.1 GCA_934643435.1 uncultured Collinsella sp. | reverse complement strand
GCCTCAGCCAGCGCCATGTACTCGACGGAGGTGTCGCCGCCGATCTCACCGGAGTCGGCGACAACGGGCAGAGCCTTGATATAGCAGCGCTCGCAGATGTTGGCGTAGGCCTGCTTCATCTTGTCGTACTCCTCCTGCAGGCTCTCCTGCGTGGCGGAGAAGCTGTAGGCGTCCTTCATGATGAACTCGCGGCCGCGCATCAGGCCAAAGCGAGGACGGAACTCGTCGCGGAACTTATCCTGGATGTGATACAGGTTGACGGGCAGCTGCTTGTAAGAGCGCAGCTCGTTGCGCACCAGGGCCGTGACGGTCTCCTCGTGCGTGGGACCCAGGACAAACTCACGGCCATGACGGTCGTCAAAGCGCACGAGCTCCTTGCCATAGGCATCGATGCGGCCAGACTCACGCCACAGCTCGGCATCGACCATGATGGGCATCATGAGCTCCTGGGCGCCGGCGGCGTCCATCTCATCGCGCACGATGTTCTCGATCTTGCAGATCGAGCGCCAAGCGAGCGGCAGGTAGGAATAGAGGCCTGCGGCCTCCTTGCGAATCATGCCGGCACGAAGCAGCAGGCGATGGCTTGCGAGCTCGGCATCGGCCGGATCCTCTTTGAGCGTCGGCGCATAAAGCTTAGACATGTACATTGCTCGAGTCATTTATTTCTCCTCAATAAGCTTGTCGACCTCGGCCATAAGCGCGTCGACAATTTGATCCTCAGCTACTTTACCAATGATCTGGCCGTGCGAAAAGAGCAGGCCCTGACCTCGTCCGCAGGCAACGCCCAAGTCGGCATCAGATGCCTCGCCGGGGCCGTTTACGGCACATCCCATGACGGCAATCGAAAGCGGTGCGGAGTAGTTTTTAAGCCGCTCGGTGACCTCCTCGGCGATAGGAATCAGGTTGACCTGACAGCGGGCGCACGTGGGGCACGAGACGATCTCGGGGCCACGGCGGCGCAGGCCCAGCGACTGCAGAATACCCCAGGCGACCGGCGGCTCCTCGACCGGATCGGCCGTGAGCGATACGCGCATGGTGTCGCCGATGCCTTCGGAGAGCAGAATGCCCAGACCCACCGAACTCTTAATGGTGCCCTGGAGCTTGGTTCCAGCCTCTGTAACGCCCAAATGAAGCGGAACGTGGGGGATTTCACGCGACAGAGCACGATAGGTGTCGAGCGTCGTTTGCACGCTATGGGCCTTGGCCGAAAGCACAATGTTGGTAAAACCGCGGTCTTCAAAATGCTTAACGAAACGCTCACTCGACATCACGAGCTTTTCGGGCTGCGTAAGATCGTCGCGCTCGGCAATATCCTGCTCGAGCGAACCGGCGTTGACGCCAATGCGGATTGCACAGCCCGCGGCACCCGCGGCGTCGATCACGGCGTCGACCTTGACCCAATCACCGATGTTACCAGGATTGATGCGCAGCTTGGCGGCACCAGCCTCGATAGCGCCAATAGCGAGTTTATGGTTAAAGTGGATATCGGCGACGATCGGCACCGGAGCCTCGGCGCAGATGGTACGAAAGCCCTCGAGTGCAGCCTCGGTGGGTACACTCACGCGCACGATATCACAGCCAGCCTGCGCCAGTGCGCGCACCTGTGCAAGCGTTGCCTGGGCATCGGCGGTATCGGTGCAGGTCATGGACTGGACCACGACCGGCGCGCCGCCACCGATCTGCACGCCGCCCACATGCACGGGACGCGTCAGCTCACGAGGCAAAGGATGGGATAGAGACAATCCAAACACTCCCCTACAGAATAAATCGAAGGATGTCGGAACGAAGCATATAGACGAACAGCAGGGCAAAGAGCGCGATGCCCACATAGCTCACAATCGTCTGGACCTTGAGCGGGAGCTCACGGCCGGCAATCTTTTGAATGATCTCGATGACCAGCTTGCCGCCATCGAGCGGCGGGATGGGCAGCAGGTTCATAAAGCCCAGCGAGAACGAGATGAGCGCGGCAAACGAAAGGAAGGTAGCGGGGCCGGCAGCGGCCGCCTGCGAGGACATAACGCTAATGCCAACAATAGAGGTGGACTGATCGAGAATCTCCATCGTATGCTGCGGCTGCAGCAGGCGCATAACGCCCTCCGCCGTCTGCACGACATAGGAGAAGGACAAGCGTGCCGAGGTTATGGGATCTAGACGAACCACCTGCGTAGAGGCATAAACGCCCAACCGCTCGTCCGCCTTGAGCGCAACCAAGGTTGAATACTGCTTGCCGTCGCGCTCATACTCGATGCCGATATCGTCCTTGCCCGCAGCGTTGCCGATGGCGTCGTACACGTCCATCCAGGTAGAGCAGGACACGCCATCGACTGAAAGAATCGCGTCGCCGGCCTCGATACCCGCCTTGGCGGCGATTGAGCCCTCGTCGACCTGACCGATCACGTTGCTATCGACCGGTACGGTGACACCCGCGATGGAATAGATGCTCATAAGAAGCAAAAAGCCCGTCAGAATATTGACGATAATGCCCGCAAGCAACATAAAAGCGCGTTTGAGAAAGCCTTGGCCAAGATAGGTATGAGAACGCTCGCGCGCAAGGAATTCTGTCTCGCCACACGGCAATTCCCACACATCGCCCTCGACAGTCGCCTGCTCGCGATCGAACCGACGGCCGTCAAAGGTGGTATAGCCCGCCGCGTCACGCGGCAGAGTCTGGTACTTGGCTGGATAGTAACTGGGCGAAGGCTTCTCCCCTTCTTCGTACCAGGGCGCGATGGAGCCCCAGCCCAGCAGCAGCGCGCAAGCCTCGAGAACTTCCTCCTCGGACAGCTCGAGCTCGACAGCAAGGTCGGCCACCGTCACGCGACCATGGCGATAAATGGCCGCCAGAACGCGATCGGCACACGAGACGTCGGTCGGGTCCATACCGCAGATGGCGGCATAGCCACCAAGCAACAGCGGGGTCATACCGAACTTGGTGCCGATACGATGCGACGTGTGATGGATGTCAAAGCGGCACGGCAGACCCAAAAAGAACTCGGTCACGCGGACGCCACAGGCACGCGCCGCCAAAAAGTGGCCGCCCTCATGCAAAAACACAAGGACGGAAAGCATCAGAAGGCCCCAAAAGACCGATGAGAGAACGCTCAGAACGGTATCCATAAAACGAAAAAGCAATCCTTATGGGTTAGGAACGGGTTGCAGCGAGAACCTGTGTAGCCTTTGCGCGCGCCCAGGAATCGATTTCGCGGAGCTGCTCAAACGAAGCGACCGCCTGCGTATCGTGGGCATCCATGCAGGACTCCACAATGCGGTCGATATCGGTAAAGCTACAGGCATCGTGCAGGAATGCATCGACGGCGACCTCGTTGGCGGCATTGAGAACGCACGGCATGGTGCCGCCCGTCTTGCCGGCACGCTCGGCGAGCGCCAGGCAACGGAAGGTATCCATGTCGGCAGCATCAAAGGTGAGCTGGCCCAGCTCGCGGAAATCGATACGAGGTGCCGGCGTATCCCAGCGTTCGGGATACGAGAAGGCAAACTGGATGGGAATACGCATGTCGGAAGCACCGAGATGCGCCATCACGGAGCCATCGGCGAACTCGACCATGGAGTGAATCTTGGACTGACGCTGCACGACGACGTTGATAAAGTCGAGATCGCAGTCGAACAGATGCATAGCCTCGATACGCTCCAGACCCTTGTTCATAAGAGTGGCGGAGTCGATGGTGATCTTGGCCCCCATGGCCCACGTGGGATGCGCCAAGGCATCGTTGCGGGTCACAAGATCAAGTTCGTCGCGCGTACGGCCAAAGAACGGGCCACCCGAGCAGGTGAGCCAAATGCAGTGGGCCTCGCGCGGATTCTCGCCCAGATAACACTGGTAGATGGCGGAATGCTCGGAATCGACCGGAATAAGCTGACCCGGCTGCGCCAGAGGCATGAGCAGGTCGCCGCCCACGACGAGCGACTCCTTATTGGCAAGCGCAAGACGCTTGTTCGAAGTCAAGGCGGCATGGCTCGCCTCAAGCCCGGCTGCGCCCACAATGGCCACGAGCACGCAGTCGACGTCATCGCGACGCGCAAGCTCGCAGACCGCCTGCGCACCAACGCCGAGCTCGGTGCCCGCGGGCAGCTCCTGCAGCACGGCGTCTTCACCATGAGCGGCATCAGCCACGGCAACCGCCGGAACCGAGAACTCACGGGCAGCCGCAACAAGCTCGGAAGTACTGGAGTTAACGGACAGCGCCGTCACCTGCAGGCGATCGGCATGCTGACGGCATACATCGAGCGCCTGGGTACCGATAGAACCCGTGCAGCCTAGAATAGCAACACGCAGACGGCCATCGGGGCCATAGGTGGTCTGAAATGCCATTACAGTACGCCCCCGACCATCAACAGAAGCTGGGCAGTGATGCAACCGAAGATAAGCGAATCGCTGCGATCGAGCATGCCACCGTGTCCCGGAATCAGATTACCGGAATCCTTGACACCGACGCCGCGCTTGATGCGCGACTCGATAAGGTCGCCGATAACGCCCAGAATGGATACGACAACGCCGCACAGAAGGGCATACGGCAGGCTCAGCTTGTAGAAGTGCGTAGCCCACAGGATGAGCCAGATCAAAACCGAGCCCAAGATACCGCCGACAAAGCCCTCCCAGCTCTTTTTGGGAGAGATCTTGGGGACCATCTTGTGCTTACCGATACGGCTGCCCACGATGTAGGCAAACGAATCGGAGACCCAAAGGGACGCGCACACACCGACCGACAGCAGCGCACCGGGAAAGCCCGGCACAGCGTCGCGCAGCAGCACGATGGCTGACAGCATAAAGCCGGTGTAGATGGGACCCATAAGCGTCACGGCAACGTCCGAGATGCGAGTGCGCGGCGACCAGACGTACCAAATACCCACCGCGAGCATCAGGGCAAACAGCAGGGCATTCAGCAGCAACGAATCGCCAAGGGCAGAAAGCGGAAAGAGCACGGCGGCGATAATGCCCAGGCGCTCGTTGGCCACCTTGCCATCGAGCCTCGTCATACGGAAGAACTCATAGCAGCACAGGCCGCTCATGACAGAGACAAAGATGGCCGTGGGAACAATGCCCAGAACCAGGCAAAGGATAAATAAGACGGCGTAGACGATGCCCGCGGCGGCACGAGTGATAAAACCAGCCAACCACGAAGTCGCAGCGGCACCGCTCTTGGCGGCAGGTGCCTTGGGAGCGGACGCCTTGGGACGATCGGACACGATTAAGCCTCCTCGGTCTTGCTCAGTCCACCAAACCTACGGTCGCGACCCTGGAAGGCCAAAATGGCGTCGACAAGGCCCCAGCGATCAAAGTCGGGCCAATAGGTATCGGTGACATAAAACTCGGAATAGGCAACCTGCCACAGCAGATAGTTCGAAAGGCGAAGCTCGCCGGAGGTGCGAATCACAAGCTCCGGATCGGGCAGGCCGGCGGTATACAGGTGCGAGGCAACCATGTCATCGTCGATAGCGGCAGGATCGATCTTACCGGCAGCGGCATCGAGTGCAAGCTGACGGACAGCACGGGTGATTTCGGCACGGGCACCGTAGTTGACGGCAAGTGCCAGCGTCATGCCGGTGTGGTCGGCGCACTCGGCAAGGCCACGTTCAAAGACGTCACGGGTCTTCTTGGGAAGCGCGGAAATATCACCCAAAAAGACAACACGCACGTTTTCGCGCTTGAGCAGGGGCAACTCGTCGATAAACGTCTTGGCAAAGAGGTGCATCAAAACATTGACCTCGTGCTGCGGACGATTCCAGTTTTCGGTGGAAAACGCATAGGCAGAAAGGACATCGACGCCCAAGCGCACACAAGCGGTAATGATCTCGCGCAGAGAGACGATACCCGCCTTGTGACCCTCGGTGCGGGCAAGACCGCGCGACGTGGCCCAACGGCCGTTGCCGTCCATGATGCACGAGATATGGTGCGGAATATTATTGAGGTCAAGGTCGGAAAAAC
>CAKUCJ010000083.1 GCA_934643435.1 uncultured Collinsella sp. | reverse complement strand
GGCCGTAATCCTCGGTTTCGATGCGGCCGGCGCGAGGCTGTTCGCTCGGGCGGTTGGCATATGCCGCGGCGTTGTTGCGTGTAGATTCATGCGTCTCGGCAACCGCAAACAGCGGGTTTACCGGAACATCGAGCGCCGGCATACCGCCCGAGGTCTCGTCCAGATCTGCCGCCGCCCAGGAATCAAAGGCAAACTGGCGGTTGGAAAGGTCGTCCAGATCCATAACGGGCGGCTCGAGTTCAGGCTCGGGAGCCGAGTATGCCTGCCGCTGCGGGGCAGCGTATCGAATCGTATTGTCTGCCGTGGGGCGCTGTGCCGCTGCGGCGAGAAACGCCGCCGTCTCGGACGGATCGCTGGCAGGGCGGGATGCAGGGGCGGCTTTACGCGTCGCCTGCATGATGGGGCGGGTGGCAAAGTCGTCTGCGGGCACGGATGCCGGCGCGGGCGTGGCGGAAGGAGCGGGCTTTGCACTTGTCGGGCGAGCTCCGCCGCCCATGAGTTCTTCGGCGGTCCAGGGACGATCGCTCATCACGTCGTCGAGGCTCAGCGCAAAAAGGCCGTCTTCGCCCTCGTCAAACGCGTGTTTCGCATGCCTAGCGGTAGGCTTGGCGCCCCCGCGGCCATTGCGCAATGCGTTGCTCGACCCCATCTTGTTCCATCCTTTCGAACTGTCTATCTCATCGATTATATGGAACTTGCCTTGCGGCCGACTCTCGGATTCGTGCATTCCAGAACTCGCGCCCAAAAGGGGAGGAGTGCGGGCTGCCTACTTGTCGCCCGCGGCGGCCTTGGCCTCGTTGAGGTAGCTATAGAAGCTGTATTTGGAGATGCCAAAGAACTCGCAGGCGCGCTCGCTCGACTTGGAGATAAGGAAGGCGCCGCGACGGTCGAGGTAGCCAATGGCGCGGATGCGCTCGTCTTTTGTCATGAGCGCCGCGGGCTTGCCCACAAACTGTTCGCACTCGCGCAGTAGGTCCTCGAGCAGGTCGCCGATGTTTTTGGTAATGGGCTCGGGCTCGGTGTAGCCCGTGCCGCCGGTGCCGGTGAAGGCGTCGAGCGAGCGCTCAAAAGCCTTCATAAGCGTAATGTCAAAGTTAATGCCCAAAATGCCGACGGGCTTGCCCTCGTCGTTGCGGATAAAGATCGTCGAGGACTTGAGCAGCTTGCCATCGGTGGTTTTGGTGAGGTACGGCTCGCGGTCGCGTACGTCGGTGGTACCCTCGTGCATGGACTCAAACACAATGTGGCTGGGGCCATCGCCCAGCTTGCGCCCGCTTACGTGGCCGTTTTCGATCACCACGATGGAGTGATCCACGTCATCGGTCTCTAGGTCGTGGACGACAACTTCGCAGTTGGGGCCAAATTGCAGCGCCAATCCGTGTGCGAGGCGCTTATAAAACTCAATCTGTGCGGGGGTCATGGGTGCCTTCCTAAAAATTAGTTTGGGCACACTTTGCCATAAACCCTACTTGTTCGCAAATAACGAAAGTGTCGCTGCATTATGTGACCGTTCGGCGGCGAAAAAGTACCGATTACGGCAACAAACAATTTGTTAGGTATTCCAATCAAAATGTGTGATAGAACATTGCTAACAAACTTTTTGTTTGGCATCCACATAAAAGTTCAGCCGCATGAATGGGAATGGGCTGAAACGCGTATGCGGGGGCCGGCAAGAGAGGACTTAAGGAGTTCACCGTATGGCCGATAAGATCCAGTGGGCGGGCAATACGATGCCCAAGAGCGATGACAAGCACTTGGGAATCATGAGCCTCGACCACGTGAAGAAGGCCCGCGCCTTCCACCAGTCGTTCCCCCAATACACCGTCACTCCGCTTGCCCGCCTGGACGGCCAGGCCGCGCGCCTGGGCCTGTCCAACCTGTGCGTTAAGGACGAGAGCTATCGCTTTGGCCTCAACGCCTTTAAGGTTCTGGGCGGCTCGTTTGCCATGGCCAACTACATTGCCGACGAGACCGGCAAGGACGTTGCCGACTGCACCTTCGATTACCTGACCTCCGATCAGCTGGCCGAGGACTTTGGCCAGGCTACCTTCTTTACCGCCACCGACGGCAACCATGGCCGCGGCGTGGCATGGGCTGCCAACAAGCTGGGCCAGAAGGCCGTCGTGCACATGCCCAAGGGTTCCACCAAGCCCCGCTTTGATAACATCGCCGCCGAGGGCGCCACGGTGACCATCGAAGAGGTCAACTACGACGAGTGCGTGCGCATGGCCGCCGCCGAGGCCGACGCCTGCGAGCGCGGCGTCATCGTTCAGGACACCGCTTGGGAGGGCTACGAGAAGATCCCGTCCTGGATCATGGAGGGCTACGGCACCATGGCTTCCGAGGCTGCCGAGCAGCTGCGCGAGATGGCCATCAACCGCCCGACGCACGTCTTTGTCCAGGCTGGCGTGGGTTCGCTCGCCGGCGCCGTGGTGGGCTACTTCACCAACCTGTATCCCGATAACCCGCCCACCTTCGTCGTGGTCGAGTGCGCTCCTGCCGCCTGCCTGTACAAGGGCGCTGCCGCCGGCGACGGCGACCCGCGCATCGTGGACGGCGACATGCCTTCCATCATGGCCGGCCTGTGCTGCGGCGAGCCCAACATCCTGGGCTGGGATATCCTGCGCAACCACACCACCGCCTTCGTCTCCTGCCCCGACTGGGTCACCGCTCGCGGCATGCGCACCCTGGGCGCTCCCGAGAAGGGCGATCCGCGCGTCATCTCCGGCGAGTCCGGCGCTGTGACCACCGGCCTGGTCGAGACCCTCATGCTCGATCCCGAGTACGCCGAGCTCAAGGAGCTCATCGGCCTGGACAAGACGAGCTCCGTGCTCTGCTTCTCCACCGAGGGCGATACCGATCCTGATCAGTACCGTCGCATCGTCTGGGAGGGCGAGTACCCCACCTGCTAGCAGACTGACCTGTCCGGAGGCAGCCGGAGGACTTTACTCCCTGCTCGGACAGTCCTGCTCGCACGGAGAGCACATTAAGTGCTCTCCGGCTCGTGCGGAACTCGCGACGGAGCAAAGTCCTCCGTCCGTCTCCTTTGGTTACTTGCTTGTGGGGTGCTCAACCTCACGCTGCTTGGCACAAGTGATCTATCTGAAATATCTACCTGTAGGTAAACCCTTGTAGAAAGGTTGACTGTTATGACTAAAGAGCTCGATTTTGAGGCAATTAAAAACGCTGCTGAGTCTCACCGTGCGGATATGACGCGTTTTCTTCGCGCCATGATCTCTCACCCCTCCGAGTCCTGCGAGGAGGGCGAGGTTGTCGCTTGCATCAAGGCCGAGATGGAGGCCCTCGGTTATGACGAGGTCAAGGTCGACGGCCTGGGCAACGTTATGGGCTTTATGGGCGAGGGCGACAAGATCATCGCCATCGACTCCCACATCGACACCGTCGGCATCGGCAACATCGAGAACTGGGATGCCGATCCCTATGAGGGCTACGAGACCGACGAGATCATCTACGGCCGTGGCGGCTCCGACCAGGAGGGCGGCATGGCTTCCGCTACCTACGCTGCCAAGATGATGAAGGACATGGGCCTTATCCCCGAGGGCTACAAGATCATGGTCGTCGGCACCGTCCAGGAAGAGGACTGCGACGGCATGTGCTGGCAGTACATCTACAACAAGGACGGCATTAAGCCCGAGTTCGTTATTTCCACCGAGCCCACCGACGGCGGCATCTATCGCGGTCACCGCGGCCGCATGGAGATCCGCGTCGACGTTCACGGCACCTCCTGCCACGGCTCCGCTCCCGACCGCGGCGACAACGCCATCTACAAGATGGCCGACATCATCGCCGACGTCCGCGCCCTCAACAACAACGGCTGCGACGAGTCGACCGACATCAAGGGCCTCGTCAAGATGCTCGACCCCAAGTACAACCCCGAGCACTTCGAGGACGCCCGCTTCCTGGGCCGCGGCACCTGCACCGTCAGCCAGATCTTCTACACCAGCCCCAGCCGCTGCGCTGTCGCTGACTCCTGCGCCATCTCCATCGACCGTCGCATGACCGCCGGTGAGACCTGGGAGTCCTGCCTGGACGAGATCCGCAACCTGCCGGCCGCCAAGAAGTACGGCGACGACGTGAAGGTCTCCATGTACATGTACGACCGTCCGTCCTGGACCGGCGAGGTCTACGAGACCGAGGCTTACTTCCCCACGTGGATCAACAAGGAGACCGCTCCGCACGTCAAGGCCCTCGTCGACGCCCACAAGGCCATGTTCGGTGACGAGCGCATCGGCTGCGAGCCCAGCATGGACAAGCGCACCGGTCGTCCGCTGTGCGACAAGTGGACCTTCTCCACGAACTGCGTTTCCATCCAGGGCCGCTATGGCATCCCCTGCGTCGGCTTTGGCCCGGGTGCCGAGTCTCAGGCTCACGCTCCCAACGAGGTCACCTACAAGGACGACCTGGTCACCGCTGCTGCCATGTACGTGGCTGCCCTGAACCTCTACGATCCGAGCCAGGCCGATGGCGACGCCACCGTGTTCCGCGCCGGTCTGACCAACAACAAGATCGATTAGTCCCATTCTTCGATCATGTTGAGCCGGGGACAGTTTATGCCCCCGGCACCCCCTGTTGACTTGGGGCCCGCGGTCGTTATCTCCCATGCTTCCTCAACGGTGGCGGGTCCTCGTCATGGTGCTTTGCATGTTCTAGCCACACGCGCATGCCGGAGCACATCTACTCATTGCGATCGTTTCATCTTTAGAAAGGACATTTCCATGGACGCTAAGTTTACCGAGCTCGTCGAGCAGCTGAACGGCCTCGATTTTAAGGGCATGTACGGCAGCGACTTCCTGCACACCTGGGACAAGACCACCGATGAGCTCAAGGCTCTCTACATCGTCGCCGACGCCCTGCGCGAGCTGCGCGAGAACAACGTTTCGTCCAAGATCTTCGATTCGGGTCTGGCCGTCTCCCTGTTCCGTGACAACTCCACCCGTACGCGCTTCTCCTTCTCTAAGGCCGCCAACCTGCTCGGCCTTGAGCTGCAGGACCTGGACGAGAAGAAATCCCAGATCGCTCACGGCGAGACCGTCCGCGAGACCGCTACCATGATCTCCTTCATGGCCGACGTCATCGGCATCCGCGACGACATGTACATCGGCAAGGGCGACGCCTACATGGCCGAGGTCTCCGAGTCTGTCCAGCAGGCCTACGAGGACGGCGTTCTGGATCATCGCCCCACGCTCATCTCCCTGCAGTCCGACTCCGATCACCCCACGCAGTCCTCTGCCGACATGCTCTACCTCATCAACGAGTTTGGCGGCCTCGAGAACCTCAAGGGTAAGAAGGTTGCCGTTACCTGGGCCTACTCGCCCTCTTACGGCAAGCCGCTGTCCTGCCCGCAGTCGCTGATCAGCCTGCTGCCCCGCTTTGGTATGGACGTTACCCTGGCCCACCCCGAGGGCTACGACCTCATGCCCGAGGTCGTCGAGCGCGCCAAGGGCTACGCCGCCGAGTCCGGCACCACCTTTAAGCAGGTCAACACCATGGCCGAGGCCTTCGAGGGCGCCGACATCGTGATTCCCAAGAGCTGGGCTCCGTTTGCCGCCATGGAGAAGCGCACCAACCTGTACGCCGAGGGCGACGACGCCGGCATCGCAGCGCTCGAGAAGGAGCTGCTCGCTCAGAACGCTACGCATCAGGATTGGTGCTCCACGACCGAGCTCATGGAGAAGACCGCCAACGGTCAGGACACCATCTTTATGCACCCGCTGCCCGCCGACATCTCCGGTGTCTCCTGCGAGCACGGCGAGGTTAACGCCGACGTCTTCGACATGCACCGCGTGGGCATGTACAAGGAGGCCAGCTACAAGCCGTACGCCATCGCAGCCATGATGTTCCTGCAGAAGGTTGCCGATCCGGCCGCTACCCTCAAGGCCCTCGACGAGCGCAACACCGCCCGTTGGTTCCAGGCCTAAAGCTGGGCTGAGGTAAACCATGTAAAGGGG
>CAKUCJ010000082.1 GCA_934643435.1 uncultured Collinsella sp. | reverse complement strand
GTCGGCCGCTCCAACGTGGGCAAGTCGTCGATTATGAACAAGCTCTTTGGCCGCAAGAACCTGGTCAAGGTTTCGAGCACGCCGGGCAAGACGAGCAACATCAACTTCTTTGAGGCCGACGACGTGCACTTCGTCGACCTGCCGGGCTACGGTTTCGCGCGCCGCTCCAAGGCCGAGCGCGATCGCTGGGCAGAGCTCATTGGCGACTTCTTCGACTCCGAGCGCAGCTTTAACCTGGTCGTGTCGCTGGTGGATATCCGTCACGATCCGAGCAAGCTCGACCACGACATGATCGACTACCTGCAGGGCAACGAGTTCAACTTTATCGTCTGCCTCACTAAGGCCGATAAGCTCAGCCGCACCCAGCAGGCCCGCCAGGCAGCAGCCATCAAAAAGCAGCTCAACGTCCCGGCCGAAAACGTGATCATCACAAGCTCCCAAACCGGCACCGGCATCGACGAACTCAAAAAACGCATCGCCGAGGCCTGCCTCTAGGACGTGCTCAACCCCAGTAAGAGCCCCTATCAATAAAAGGCCAAAACCTCAGCCCGGCGACTTTCCAGAGCGTAGGTCCCTGTAGCCGAAGCCAGCGAAGTTAACGTAAGGGAGGCCAGAGGCTTTGCTCCCAAATCTTTCCGCAGGACGGCAGGACCCCCGCCGCGCGAAGTGCGCAGCGGGGGTCCTGCCGTGTCCGAGGACGATTTGGGAGCAAAGCCCCTGGCCTCCCCGGTGGGTGTACGGTGCGGCGGCTACAGGTATTCGATCTGGGCGCCCTCGGTGTCGCACGTCAGAATATGCGTATCGCACTTGGGGAACTGCTCACGCAACTTGACCTGCAGGAACTTTGCCACGATGGTATCGTCGGTCACAGCCATGAGGGTTGAGCCCGAGCCACTAATCCAGATGGTCTTGGCGCCACCGTTGAGGCAGGTGTCGCGCACGGCGTTGTAGTCGGGAATCAGGCGGCGACGATAGGGCTCCTGAATGCGGTCGTCGTTGGCGGCGGCAATCAGGTCCAGGTCGCCGGTCTCCAGACCGCGCGTCATGCCGGCGATGCGACCCATCTGCCACACGGCGGTGGAGAGCGGAATCTCCTGCGGCACGACCTTGCGCGCCTCGCTGGTGTGCACCTCGTAGGGCGGAATCACGGTAATAAAACGTAAGCGATCGCTTACCTCGTAGCGCAGGCACTGGGGTAGCGAGTCGGTCGGCGTAAAGGAGCAGACGGCGCCGCCCAGGATGGCGGGGGCGACGTTATCGGGATGGCCCTCGACCTCGGTGGCGATGCGAACGAGCTCGGCGCGGTCGACGGTGTGGCCCGTCAGCGCGGCGGCTGCCATGATGCCGGCGACAACGCAGGTGGAGCTGGAGCCCAAGCCGCGGGCGACGGGCACGTCGGTCTGGATGTCGATGGCGACGGGGAAGGCCGGCTCGCCCCATGCAGCCAGTGCATCCACGAAGCTCACGTAGACCAGGTTGTTCTCGTTTTGGAACTCCTCGGGGCAGCCCGTGATGGTGAGCTTGTCGGCGCGCTCGAAGGTGAAGTGCGAGTAGAGGCTGACGGCCATGCCGAGGGTGTCGTAGCCGATGCCTAGGTTTGCGCTGGTTGCTGGGACGGTGATTTTGATCATGGGGGTCCTCCTGGGCGGGTCTGGCCGTTTAGTTCGCTGCTCGGGCAGTCCTGGCTCGCTCGGAAAGCACATTAAGTGCTTTCCGGCTCGTGCGGAACTCGCGACGAACTAAACGGCCAGACCCGCACGCATGTTCGTCGTCATCCCGGGGGTTATCTGATGAAAGAAGGTGCGCCGGCTTACGCCGGCGCCTTGTAAGGGGTTTAGTTGGTGGCCATCTTTTTGGCGGCGGACTCTACGTAGCTTGCCATCTCTTCGACGTTGCAGACGTCTTCGAAGCGGACGGGCTTGGACTCGAGTTCGGCGAGCTGGGCCGGGGCGACCGTGTTGGTGGCCTGCTCGAGCACGCGCATAGCCTCAAAGTCATCCTCGGGCACGTCGAGGCCCAGGGCGTCGCAGCAGGCGCGCGGGAACTTGTAGGGGCTGGCGGTCGAAAGCAGCACGCGCGCCTTGGCGCCCTCGGCGGGGGCGACCTGCTCAAAGACGTGATAGCCACAGGCGGTGTGCGGGTCGATCACGTAGCCGTTGGCGTCCCAACAGCTCTTGATGGCGGCGCGAACCTCGTCCTCGCTGGCCCAGCCGCAGCCAAACACGCTCTGAATCTTTGCCAGCAGTTCGGCGGGCACCTCGTAGCGACCGGTCTGGGCAAGCTGTTCCATAAGGCCGGCAACGAGTTCGCAGTCGCCGTCGGACAGGAAGTAGAGCATGCGCTCCAGGTTGGAGCTAATGAGGATGTCCATCGACGGCGAGATGGTCGTGAAGAACGGACGGTTGCGGTCGTAGACGCCGGTGGTCAAGAAGTCGGCGAGCACGTTGTTCTTGTCGCTCGCCACGACGAGCTTGGCGACGGGCAGGCCCATGCGCTTAGCATAGTAGCCGGCCAGTATATCGCCAAAGTTGCCGGTGGGCACGCAGAACTCAACGGCGTCGCCGGCCTCGATAGCGCCGGCGCGCAGCAGCTGCGCATAGGCGGCAAAGTAGTAGACGACCTGCGGCACCAGACGGCCGACGTTGATGGAGTTGGCGCTCGAAAGCACGGTGCCGGCGGCCTCAAGGCGCTCGGCAAGCTCCTTATCGGCAAAGATGCGCTTGACGGCGCTCTGGGCGTCGTCGAAGTTGCCACGGATGCCGCAGACGGCGACGTTGGCGCCCTCCTGCGTGGACATCTGCAGGTTCTGGACGCGGCTGACCTTGCCCTCGGGATAAAAGACGGTGATGCCCGTGCCCGGAGCGTCGGCAAAACCGGCGAGTGCGGCCTTGCCCGTATCGCCCGACGTGGCAGTGACGATCATGATGCGCTCGGCGCCGCCATCCTTGGCGGAGGTACGGGCCATCAGGCGGGGGAGCATCTGCAGGGCGACGTCCTTAAAGGCGCTCGTGGGGCCGCCAAAGAGCTCCATCACATAGGTCTGAGGGGCGTCGGCGCCCGGTGCGGCGTCGAGTTTGACGAGCGGCGTGACCTCTTCGCTCGCAAACGTGCCGCGGTATGCCTCGTCGACACACGCCGAAATTTCTTCGGCCGTGTAATCATTCAGTAACATTCCCAACACATCTTGAGCGATTTCAAAGTACGATTTATCTGCAAGCGAGCTGATATCGAGCTGCTGGGTGCCCAGCTCGTCCGAGACAAACAAACCCCCGTCGGGAGCGATGCCGGTACGGATTGCCACCTTACTTGAGCACGATAAAGTGCGTCCTCGTGTACTATGATAAGTTCCCATATAACACTGCTCCTCGGATGCCTTGGTCCCAATCGGTGAACCCATGGTATCAGAGCGCGCAAAGTAGGTTCGCAGAGGCTTTTTAGAAAGGTAACCTCAAGCCCATGATTAAGATTGCCAAGTTTGGCGGCTCGTCGGTCGCCGACGCCGAACACTTTAAGAAGATCAAGGCCATTGTCGACGCCGACCCTGCCCGCCGTTTTGTGGTGGTTTCTGCCTGCGGTCGCCGCTTTAAGGGCGACACCAAGGTGACCGACCTGCTCTACTTGGTCAACGCGCACGTCAAGTATCACGTTTCGTGCGAGGAGCTGCTCGAGGATATCGGCCAGCGCTATTTTGATATCGCCGACGAGCTGGAGCTCACCTATCCCATCCGCGAGGAGTTTGCGGCCTTTGCCGAGCGCGCCCGCTCGGGCGGTTACTCCACCGAGGAGCTCGTGAGCCGCGGCGAGTACTTTACCGCTCGCCTGATGGCCGAGTACCTGGGCCTGCCGTTTTTGGATGCGGCGACGGTCGTGGCGTTCCATCATGACGGTTCGCTCAGCATGAACCGCACCTCCGAGCTGGTGCAGGAGTACGGCCAGCAGGGCGGCTTTGTCATGCCCGGCTTCTACGGCGCGACCCGCGAGGGCCAGATCAAGCTGCTCGACCGTGGCGGCGGAGACATCTCCGGTGCCATTCTGGCTAAGTGCCTGGGCGCCGACCTGTACGAGAACTGGACTGACGTCTCGGGCTTCTATTCTGCCGATCCTCGCATTGTGCCCGAGGCTCAGCCCATCGCCCGCGTTACCTACGAGGAGCTGCGCGAGCTTTCGTACATGGGTGCGAGTGTTCTGCACGAGGAGGCCGTGTTCCCCGTGCGCGAGGCCGGTATTCCGCTGGTCATCAAGAACACCAACGCGCCGCAGGACCCCGGCACCATCATTAGCGAGACGGCCGACGAGGGCGAGGCCGAGCCCATCATTACCGGCGTGACCGGCAAGCGCGGTTTTGTCGCCATCAACGTTGCCCGCGACCGTACCAAGCCGCGCGTCGGCTTTATGCGCCGCGCGCTTTCGGTGTTCGAGCGCTATGACGTCTCCGTCGAGCACATGCCCACCGGTGTTGACCGTTTTGGCGCCGTGGTGCAGGAAGAGGACGTGCACGATTCGCTGTACTCGCTCGTGGGCGACATCCAGAAGGAAGTCGAGCCGCTCGAGATTGAGGTCGTCGAGGGTCTGGCGCTCATCGCGACGGTCGGCCGTAACCTGCGCGGTCGTGCCGGCATCTCCGGCCACCTGTTTGGCATGCTTGGCCAGGCCGGCGTGAGCGTGCGTATGATTTCGCAGAGCTGCGACGAGATCAACATCATCATCGGCGTGGAGGAGAAGGACTTCGACCTGGCGATCCAGACCATCTACCGTGCATTCTCGGACGAGAACGGCATCGTCAAGGTCTCCGATCTGGAGCCCAGCGCGCCGCTCGAGCCTGCCCTGGCCGCGCTCAAAAAGTAGCGGCCGCCCCGGTAGATTTTTGGGACATGCCTAAAAATCTACTGCGGGGCGTTTCGTTTCGGTTTCGTTTCGGCGGGGCGGGTTTTGTATCCGCCCCGTTCTTGTATAAACTGGGCAAGAATATTCAGCCTGCTCGGCATGCGGGCAAAGCCACAACCTTTAAAGGGGGAAGCATGAAACAGTACACGGTTGCTATTTTGGGCGCGACGGGAGCCGTGGGCACCCAGATGCTCGAGTGCCTGAACGAGCAGGAGTTTCCGGTCGGTAAGCTCAAGCTGCTGGCGAGCGCACGCTCTGCGGGCAAGACCGTCGAGTTCCGCGGCGAGCAGGTTGTGATTGAGGAGGCTTGCCCCGAGGCCTTTGAGGGCTGCGACATCGTGCTCGGTGCCGCTGGCGACGATATCGCCAAGGAGCTGCTGCCCGAGGCTGTCAAGCGCGGCGCCGTCGTGGTCGACAACAGCCATGCCTTCCGCCTGGATCCCGAGGTGCCGCTGGTCGTGCCCGAGATCAACGCCGACGATATCAAGTGGCATCACGGCCTTATCGCCAACCCCAACTGCGCTACTATCATCGGCCTGGTTCCCACCTGGCCGCTGCACCAGCTTGCCGGCGTAAAGCGTATGATCGTGTCCACGTATCAGGCGGCTTCGGGAGCCGGTGCTCCCGGCATGGCCGAGCTTGAGGCTCAGCTGGCTGCCCTGGGCCGTGGCGAGGAGATTCCCGAGCCGCGCGCGTTTGCCGCCCAGCTGGCAAGCAACCTGATTCCGCAGATTGGTGGCGTCAAGGAGGAGGGCTTTACCTCCGAGGAGATGAAGCTGCAGAACGAGGGCCGCAAGATCATGCACCTGCCCGAGCTGCGCGTGAACTGCACTTGCGTGCGCGTGCCCGTGCTGCGCTCGCACTCCGAGAGCATTACGCTCGAGTTTGAGCGCGACATTACGGTTGAGGAGGCCCGTGCTGCGCTGGCGGCGGCCCCGGGCGTCAAGCTGGTCGACGATATGGCTGCCGAGGATGCGCACGATCGCTTCCCCATGCCGATGGACACGTCCGACCAGGACCTGATCTGGGTCGGTCGTGTGCGTCGCGACATTTCGAACCCCGAGGCCGCGCGCGGCATCACCTTCTGGTGCTGCGGCGACCAAATCCGTAAGGGCGCGGCAACCAACGC